>VGPI01000117.1 GCA_016875595.1 Candidatus Cloacimonadota bacterium | reverse complement strand
TCCCCTCCGGGGCTCGGTATTGGCGTGTTGCGTCCCCCAAGCTTAGCTATGGTGAATCGCCTCTTCGAGGCTAAATGATGCGAGTCCCGGGCTTAGCCACATATCCTATAAGAATTATTGCGCATACAGAAGGGGCGAAGCATTTGCTCCGCCCCTCATTGGTTATTGGGATATTATCGGTTTCTGGTACCGAACCATCCTTATGGCAATTCCGGCGGGACCGGCACTCCGGCACCGGCAGTGATCTGGAAGAATCCCATATCACCGGTGTCGAATATATATACATTGCCGGTTACGTAACCCAGGTAAACCAGGTTTTCAGGATCGGTTCCGCCATAGACACCATACCAGTCAGCATTGAGCATGTTATCCCAAGTGATTTGGACTTGGCCTGGTGCAGGACCGGTACTGATTATGACGTTGGTGGGAGTATCAGGCTCGATCGCTCCCATGACCACGGTTAAGACCTGGGTCCAATTTCCGGTAACTGAACCGTTGGTTAAACCGCAAGAAGCGACCGCTTTCCAGGTACCGGGGCTGCTCTGCACAGCGCTGAAGTAAGCTGCTGTCACGGGGACATTGAGGTCGGGAAGGGCATGCCAGGTATCATCGGCAGGGGTGTAATAATATGCCTTGCTCGGGTCAGCCGGTGTCCAATCGGTGCTTGGGCTTCCACCCGCAACAATGATAGCATCATCACCCCAGGTAGCGCCATCGAACCGGAACATTGTTCCCGCCGGATAAGCGGTGACGCGGTAATAATCCTTGTTGTGTGACACTTCCAAGGCAGCAGGATCTCCGCTTTCCGATTGGCTGGCAGTCCCCACGCCGGGATATGTATTTCTGGATGTGCTCCAGCTTATGCTGCCAGGAATCAATGGATTGATCTCGCCAACATAAACAGTATTTCTAACTAATGCTGCATCAGCTCCGGCAGTATAAACCAGCGTATTACCGGTTATGGCAAAGGCACCGCCGATCCTGGCTTCAGGCATTGGTGAGGCAACAGCCCATGAATTGGCACCGATATCATACACATATACCGTGTTCAGGTAATTGGTGCCATCATGTCCGCCGGCAAGGTAGATGTGAGTGTCATTCCAAGCGGCTGCTTTACCCCATGCATTGTTTACAGGAATTGGAGCCAGGGTCGTCCAAAGATCTCCAGCGATATCATAACGATAGAGAGTGTTATAATACACGCTGACATCATCGGATCCGCCGATAACATAGAGGTAACCGTCAACCACCACAGAAGCATGTACCCGGCGTTGATCGGGAATGTTGGTCAGCGCCGACCAGGTATTGGTGTTGGTATTGTATTTCATGACTTCCGTATAGAGCGCAGTATTACCACCGCTGGTGATAATAATGCCATGACCGGTACCATCAATGTAACCGGCAGCGGAGCCGAGATATGATCCCGCCAGGGGGTGATTGGCTTCGATTGTCCATATCGTCTCATAGACCGTGAAGGGCTGGACCATGGTGTTGTCGCTGAGGTCTTCATCACCAGGGTTGACAGCAACGACAGTGGCATTGAAATCGCCAAGTGTACCGGGGATCCAGGGATCGAAGTTCACCGTGGTGCTGTTTCCGCCGGCAAGATCGGTAACCTGGACAGTGGAACTGTATCTGGCGCCCATGGTAAGGGTGACGTCAAAGGTCTGGGTACCCAGACCGTTATTTACCACCACCGCCTGTGGATTGTAGGTCGCATTGAGCAGCTGACTTGTAGGTACTCCCAGAATGGACTGGACGCCCACGTCGTCGTTCACCGGGACGTAAATAACTACATTATCTATGTACCAGTAATCGAACTGATAGTGGTCGCCATCAAACACCCAGGCGACATAGGTAGTGGCACCGGTGACCGGGATGTTGATGCTGATCAGTCCGGGACCGACATTTCCAGAGCCGGAAACGATCGACCAGGTGGTCGGCGTCCAGGTGCTGAGATCATTGGACGTCATAACCCTGGCTGTCACACCTGGACCATAGTCATCGTAAAAACTGGCGAAATCGACTTTGATCTGGGTCAACCCTTCGGTCAGGAGGGGAGGAGAGATCAAACGGGAAATCCCTGTACCGGATACCCAACCTGCTCTCATTTCATAAGCAGTTCCACCGGCATTGTTGGTATTGTTCACATTCCAACGGTTGGAAGTAACGCCACCGGAAAAGGTCTGTGTCCAGCCGGTAGGCCAGTCAGAGGTCGGGAACAACTGTTCGTAGGGCAACGGCAATCTGGGATCGGATTCGATCAGGAACTCCTCGGGTGCTGCCACGGCAGTTACGGTGGGAGGACCGGTGACCACAGCTTCCACCGTCCAGTACCAGCGTTCATCATAATTGAAGGTCATTCCGCCCTGCGTAACCGGATTGAAAGTTGTGGTCAATATGCCGGGGAAGATATTCTGTTCATATAGTCCGCCTTCTTCTTCGACATCCGTATCCGCCACATATACAACATAGGAATCCGGGAAACCGCCGGTGCCGGCAGGTGTCCATTGCAGATTGAATCCGTTCTTGGGAACCACGGCTCCACCTATGGGTGAAATCAGGATCGGGGGATCAGGAGGACCTGCCGGGGGTTCAGTGAACTGCACGATGATATTGGGCAACTGAGTATTCAGTGTCCCGGCCCCGACGGGAGGAGTGTTATCCGCATACCAGAATTGGTGGGATCCGGCGGTTCCGGTGGAGTAACGGAAGAGCGGATATGAGGAAGTACCCGTCCCGCCATAGAAGGTTTCCACGACGATGATGAGGTTGTCTCCGGTATAAATGAATATATTGTCGGTATTGAAGTAGTGCCAGCCAACGGTGGAGAAAGCGTAGGTGCCTTCCTTCACCAGGGTGGCGCCGACGATAAAGTCAGCCCAGGTTTGTGCCGTGAAAGCCGTAGCTGTCGTCTGTTTAGCATAGATCCTGTAGGGTACCACTGTGGCATAAGGGGTGGCACAATACCAGCCAACCTGGTTCAACCGTCCATCGAGTGCCTGCAATTGAGCATTGGTATAGAGCGCAGCCGAGCGTTCATATCCCCAATACACACCCATGGGCTGTCTTTGGGTAGCAAGGCCGCTTCCGATCACCACGGTGCCTTCCGGCAATCCGGTCCCGCTCAGGGTGACGGGATAATCCGTTCCGCTGTAGTTGATATTCAGCGTGGCGGATTTTGCCCCTTCGGAAGTGGCAAGCATCCGCACCGGGATCGTGGCTGAGGGTGATGCCGGAGTCAGGCTCATCGGGAAATTGGCATTGGACCACTCAAACTGGTCGGGATCTGTGCCGGTCAAGGAGACATCGCTGCTGAGCAGGGTAAGCGTTCCGCCACCGGTATTGGTGATGGTGACGTTCGTCCAAGCCGTCGGAACACCCTGGCTGACCAGACCAAAGTCGATGGAGGTGGGACTGTAGCCAAACACCGGGTCTGTCGGTGCCGAGGTTCCCCAGGCGAAGTATTCACCCAAGGCTGCCAATGGTGCGATCGGACCTTCGACAGAGGTGGTGGTAGTTCTGGCGTATGCCGTATCGTTGACAAAACCCACTGCAGTTCCGGAAGCAGGTGATCTGACATTCCAAGTGCCATTGATGGCAGTCGATTGAAGGACATGCAACTGATTTTGCATTCCGAACAACTGGTCGCTGTTACCCCAGGTGCGGTTCAAGCCGCGCATCGTAATCGTAGCACTTGCCGGGAAGTCAGGTCCGCCATTGAGGTTGACCCGATAAGCGCGGATGCCACAGAATTGGGTGGCGGGAAGATTGACCGTGCCGGTCGGAGTCGCTGCTACGGATACGGTTGGGGATTGACCGGAAGCACCAGTGGCACCGGTGGCGATGGTCACCTGTTTACGGACGTTGGCATTGGGTGTTTCGCCATTGAAGGCATAGCCAATTCCCAGGGGAAACTCGCGGGTAGTGGAACCACTGGCAGGGTATGTCCTTCTCAAGGGACCGGCAACGTAGGAGCCATGTGTTGTCGGTGGGGTCGCCGTGGAGGGATCAAGACCGCTGGAGGAACTGGTATTACCCTGCGCCAGATGCAGGAGGTTGGTGTCATCGGTGATGATGATCCCGCGGGTCAGGGTCATACTTCCTGTTGTTGCCGTTCCCACTGTCAATGGGCTGGTAAGCAGCAGATTGTTGTGGGTATTCATGGTGAGTGTACCGGTTACTGTGCGCACTCCGCCGACGAGTTCAAAGTGTACTGAGTTCGACCAGACATTGGTTCGGGTAAAAGGCACCCAGGGTGGTGAGTAGAAGGTGTAATTGCGGGATGCAATTCGGGTGTTGTTCCAGACCGGATCCACTCCACCCAGACCCGGACCATGACAAACGATGGTCTGAACAATGTCTGATGTGTTGAGGGCATTACCGAGGGTCAGGTTACCCGAATGCGACAGATTACCGGAGTGTAACCCCAGTGTATAGGGCACCGTCACGGGTGACAACAGATCGAAATTGTAGGGCTTCATTATGGCAAAATTGTTGATCCTGCCGTTGACCAGCGTACCACTGTTGGTAAACACCGTATTATCAAAACCCAGCACTACGAGTTGGGAAGCGCTGGTTGATGTCGTTGTGCCGACTGATTGCATCGTGATGCCCACGCTGAAATTAGCTGATCCACCGGCAGCGATCGAGAAATTACCACCGCAATACACCGTTCTGCCGGAGGTGGTGCTTCCAAGTTGGAAAGCATTGAGTGTGCCGGTGTTGCTAATCGAAATATGACTGTAGGCATGCAACATATTGGTAGTTCCGCTGCCATGGGTGAGTGTACCGCTCAGATTCAATCTCTGGCAACGGGCGATGATACCGGTCGTATTGGTAATGTTCACCGTATGCCCGGCAAGGATCTCGACGTGATTATCCGCAGTGGGGACCACTCCGCCGACCCAGGTAGCTCCGGAGTTCCATTCCCCGCTTCCGGCGGAGAGGATCCAAGTGGGCGTGAATTCTTCCACGCTAACGTCGTCGATAAATGGATTATGGGATCCCCAAATACCGGTGAGCTCAAAACCGATCTTGGCATTGGCAGTGTAATAATAAGATGGAATAGCCACGCTGATCCGGTTCCAGGTGTTCGCCGTGCCGGTAAATCCATTGACGATGGGGGTCAGGTTGTCCCAGGAGGCACCGCCGTCCCGGGAAGCCATTACTCTCAGATTCAGGTTAGTGCCAATTCCCTGTGCATTGAAATACCAGAATCTCAGGTAGGCACTGGAGGCGGAGAGAAGGTCGAGCGCCGGTGATTCCATCCGGCGGGAGGTGCGCTTGTCACCAGATCCGCCGAAGTTGTAATCATCGATCCAAAGTGCGCCGGTACCGGAAACTGCTCCGGCTGGATTGGTCCCGGATGATGCCGGTGCCCAGGTTGTCCCGGATCCTGAATAGACACTGCGGGCCCAGTCACGTTCACTGGCGCCGGTATTGACCGGGCGGTTCATGGTCTGCGTCCATTCGGGAGGGGCGGCGGGGGTTCCGACAAAAGCCGTCTCAAAGTTCTCAAACAGATAGGTCTGAGCCAGGACGGGCGCTAATATCGCCAAGAGGGCGAACAGAAAGATTAATTTCTTCATAATTGATACTCCTTCAGAGGGTTATTTTGGATGAAGAATGAAGATGGTTGAAATGTAATTTCCGGCAGAAAAAGCACCGGAGGTCTGTGGATGGTGGGGAAATGGGGTCAAGAAGCAGGATCCGCCGGAGGGAAGTGACCGATAAGTAACGTGCGATGTAATTATCATACAATACTTCCCGCAGCCTTGATCCGGATGGAGCTTCCTGAATTGATTTGACCTATGTGGATGTAAATACACACCAAACAATACGCTATTATAGACGCTAAAACGCTTGTGCCCTCACAAGCCACCTGTGGACAGACGGTCATTCGTTCATACAGCATTTGGTTCAACTCTCTACCTCGCTGTGCCATAATCTGCGCGCGGGGACGATTCCCATCAGGTCTCATCCACTCCGTTGCATTGATACAAAATACAGTCTCACAATCAATTGATCAATCAGATCAACGGATATTCCGACGCTGAGCCATGCCTAATCTACTCCATGGAATATGTCAAGAGATATTTTTTGGATTCTGATGATCAGCGTCCCAAACCAAGGGGTGCAGGGGTTCCGCTCCGCTCCCCGCCCTGCCTATGAGGGTATCGCCCCTCCGGGGCTGGAGAGGGTGTGACGGTTGCCGGTGTGCAGGGGTTCCGCTCCGCTCCCTACCCTGCCTGTGAGGGTATCGCCCCTCCGGGGCTTGGGAGGTGGTGACGGTTGCCGGGGTGCAGGGGTTCCGCTCCGCTCCACACCCTGCCTGTGAGGGTATCGCCCCTCCGGGGCTTGGTTATGGTGTCGCCCCTCCGGGGCTGGAGAGGGGGTGACGGTTGCCGGTGTGCAGGGGTTCCGCTCCGCTCCACACCCTGCCTGTGAGGGTATCGCCCCTCCGGGGCTTGGTTATGGTGTCGCCCCTCCGGGGCTGGAGAGGGGGTGACGGTTGCCGGTGTGCAGGGGTTCCGCTCCGCTCCACACCCTGCCTGGGAGGGTATCGCCCCTCCGG
>VGPI01000116.1 GCA_016875595.1 Candidatus Cloacimonadota bacterium | reverse complement strand
CTATGTCGTATTCTGAGAAGCATTCCAGACATCTTCCCATATCGACTTGCCATGCTTATCTTCGAGAGAGAAGCGCAATATCGCCTTTTGGTGGGTCTTTAGTGCAATCTGGGAGGTAGCTTCTAATTCTGGATTATCTGACCTCAAATCGCCTATTATAAGCTCCTGAACCTGGCAGATGGAATAATTGGGATGGACTAGGTTACCGAGCCAGATGATCTTGCCATTACCCTCCGGAGAGAGTGCTCCGGCAAGCTCCTGGGTGATCTTCTCCACTTCTCTGAAACACATAATAAGGTTCAGTTGATGCGGACTTGTCATCAAAGACCCAAAGTAAATGGCTCTTCCGTATCGACGATCTCTTCATAGAGGCCTAAGTTTTAAATATCCTGCTCCAGGTAATGCAGGTGGTATTTCATGCTATTGTCGAGGCGCAGGGGTTTTTCAGCATAATGCAGTTCTCGTAGGGGTTCCAGGATGTTTTCGATGTGTACTGCTTGAAGAAGAGGGGAAGGAGTATGGTCTCGCCCTGAGCAGGTGTCGCCCCTCCGGGGCTGGGGGTTGAGATAGGTTGTTTGTCTTCATGTGCAGGGGTTCCGCTTCGCTGCACACCCTGCCTGAGAGGGTGTCGCCCCTCCGGGGCTGGGGGTTGAGATGGGATGATTGTCCTCATGTGCAGGGGTTTCGCTTCGCTGCACACCCTGCCTGAGAGGGTGTCGCCCCTCCGGGGCTGGGGGTTGAGATGGGATGATTGTCCTCATGTGCAGGGGTTTCGCTGCGTTGCACACCCTGCCTGAGAGGGTGTCGCCCTTCCGGGGCTGGGGATTGAGATGGGTTGTTTGTCCTCATGTGTAGGGGTTCCGCTTCGCTGCACACCCTGCCTGAGCAGGTGTCGCCCCTCCGGGGCTGGGGGTATCGGTCTTATGTTGCATACTTTCCGTGTCATCCGTCGCAACCGTCCCATCCGTGTAACCATTTAGTTCTTAACCCGCCAATCCAATTCATAGGGCGCTGAGGGAAAGCGCCCCTACGACTCAACCCTTATTTTCGACCTTCTCATCCTCTACAGTATATAATCCCTGCTCATCAGCCGCAGCCGTTTGATCCGTGTAACTATCTTCTTTTGAGCATCATAATCATTCGGGTCATCTGCGTTCTATAATCTGCGGGAACTGACATAGGTCGGAGCAAGGTGAACCTTTGATCAGTAAAGGGATGGGAGGCATTTTGTCTACACTTGGGAAATTTGTCTACCTATAAAAGGCAGAGACCTGTCAGCGGAAATCTCGATGATGGGGCTATAGATCTTTTAAAAAAGCGTATAGTAGTGTGATAATTGTGAATGAAGAGAGGTCGCTCGGGTAAGCGGCCGCAGGGCGGACAATTGACTTGACAGATAGCGGTTATGGTCAGAATGGCACAACTATGAGAAAATCGGTGCTTTATACTTGTGAGCTGAAGCAATACCGGCAGATAACGGCTTCGTTGTGTGCGGTCTGTCCGCGCCTGGAGAATTGTCGTGCCTTCCGGCTCTGGTATAAGCGTCACAGTGCGGAATACATCAGTTTCGTCACTGAAATATGCATAAAATTCCCTGAAAAATACACAATGGAGGTTTTTTTCATGGCAGAAAAACACACCTACATCCAGATCGTGGACGCCAGGAGCGGTAATATCGAGCGAATCGTCGATTTTGCCGAGATCGAAGCCCTGTCCACCGAGGAGAAGCTTGCCCTTTCCCGTGGCAAACAGCTCTTTATCGTGACCCACCGCCTTGAGCCGATCGTCAAGGTGGAGATGAGAAAGACGACGATCAATGAGCCGGTCAATTTTGGCAATGACAGCCAGCCGGAACCGGAAGAACCCATCAAACCGGAACCGGAAAAACCAGTGAACCCCAAAGGCAGGAAATAGCGTCGAAGCTCTAACTGGAACGGAATCTGGCTTAATCCCCTGAAAAAATCCTGTTCAGAAAAGGGGATTTAAAAAATATGGCTACTCACCAGCCATATTGAGTGGATGGATTAGAATATCCGGCATGAAAATGGAACGAAGGACCTGCCGAAAAAGGAGAGATCATGTTCAGACTGGACGACTATCACCTGGAAGCGGCACAGAAGATTGCCGCCGAACACCGGAAAAAAAGAAGCTGTGATCAATGTTATGAGCGCGGCTGGATCGGGGTCAACGAACAAAACCTGTTGATCCTGTGCACACGTTGCGTTGATCTGGAAGCCGCCATGCAGGATTGGAAGGATTATATCCTGCAGCATGAAGATCTCAAAGAGCACTTTACCGAACTCTTTGAGGAGAAGAAGGTCGTGGAAGAACATCCCGAACACGAGGTGGTGAAAATCCACGAACACAAAAAACCAGTTCCGGCTAATAAACCGGTCTTTGTCCCCGGACAAAAACGCACCGGCAGAGCCAAGAAGATCTGAGCTACCTCTTGCGGAGAAACTGACCGGGGATACGGTAGAACGCATCTGCCCGAATATTGAGAATTGATAGGAGTATTGACACTGACTGATGTATAGAACAATGGATACCAAGGAAAGCGCTGCTGCCCTTGAACGGCGTATCAGAGAGCACTGGAAAGCGCATGACCTATTGACCAAAAGCGTGGACTTCCGTGAGGGAGAAAAGCAGTTTGTCTTCTTTGAAGGACCGCCCACCGCCAATGGCAGACCCGGCATCCATCATATGATGGCACGTACGCTCAAGGACACGATCTGCCGCTTTAAGACGATGACCGGTTATCAAGTCAAACGCAAGGCGGGATGGGATACGCACGGCTTGCCGGTGGAGATCGAGGTGGAGAAGCAGCTGGGCTTGGAAGACAAGAAAGCGGTCGAGGATTATGGCATCGAAGATTTTTGCCGCCGTTGTCGTGAATCTGTCTTCACTTACGAAAAGTTGTGGCGGGAAATGACCGAGCTGATGGGTTACTGGATCGATCTGGACGATCCATATATCACGCTGAAAAATAGTTACATTGAAAGTGTCTGGTGGATACTCAATAATTTCTTTGAACGCGGGCTGATCTTCAAGGACTACAAGATCGTGCCCTATTGCCCCAGTTGTGGTACGCCTCTATCTTCACACGAGGTGGCACAGGGCTATCGCGATGTGGAAGATCCATCCGTCTTTGTCAGATTCAAAGCGTTGGATGAGGAAGACACCTATTATCTGGCATGGACGACCACGCCGTGGACGCTGATCTCCAATGTAGCGCTGGCGGTGCATCCGGATCATACTTACGTCAGGGTCAGGCATCAGGAGCAGCATTTGATCCTGGCAAAGGAACTGCTGCACGTCCTCAATGGCGACTATGAAGTGCTGGCGGAGATGCCGGGCAAGGCATTGGAATATCGTCATTATGAGCCGCTATACCGTTTTATCGAGCCAGACAAGAAGGCATGGTACATTGGACTGGCGGATTATGTAAGCATGGACGACGGCACGGGGATCGTGCATACCGCTCCGGCGTTTGGTCAGGATGACTATTCCCTGGCACAAAAGTATGACCTGCCCTTCATCAATCCGGTGGATGGATCCGGCAGGTTTATGGCGGTTGTCACCGCTTGGGCGGGTGTTTTTGTCAAGACCGCGGACAAGGATATCATCCGCCATCTAAAGGAAGAAGGAAAGCTCTACCGGCGGGAACAGATCAAACACAGCTATCCGCATTGCTGGCGCTGTGATGATCCACTGATCTATTTTGCGCGGGAGAGCTGGTATATCCGGACTACCCAATTCAAGCAGCAATTGATCGATAATAATGCGCAGATCCGTTGGTATCCGTCTTTTGTGGGCGAAAAACGTTTTGGCGAATGGCTGGAGAACAACGTGGACTGGGCGCTGTCGCGTGACCGCTTTTGGGGTACGCCGCTCAATATCTGGGTCTGCGCTGACTGTGGTGCTTTGCGATCGATCGGTTCCATTGCCGGTCTGGTGGCGCAGGCAAAGATGAGCGATGGCTCTGCGGTGCCCGAGGATATTGAATTACACCGTCCCTATATCGATGAAGTGGTGTTTGAGTGTCCCTCATGCCGGGGAACCATGCGGCGCACTCCGGAAGTGATCGACTGCTGGTTTGATTCGGGTGCCATGCCGTTTGCCCAGTGGCACTATCCCTTTGAAAATGCGGAACGTTTTGATCGCGAGTTATTCCCGGCAGAAGTGATCTCGGAAGGGATCGATCAGACGCGGGGCTGGTTCTATTCGCTATTGGCGATCTCCACTCTGTTGAAAGGCGTCTCGCCCTATAAATCCGTGCTGGTCAATGACATGATCCTCGACAAGAACGGACAGAAGATGAGCAAACGGCTGGGCAACACCGTCGATCCGCTGGAACTGATGCAGAATTACGGCGCTGATGCGATCCGTTGGTACCTGCTGGAAGGAAGTCCGCCCTGGGTGCCTACCCGCTTTGATGTCGATGGCGTGAAGGAAGTGATCAATAAGTTTATCGGCACCCTGAAGAACGTCTATTCCTTCTTTGCGACCTATGCCAATATCGATGGTTTTGATGCCGCTGCCTATGTTTCGGACAAACAAGCGATGCTTATGCCACAGAGCGAGATCGACCGCTGGATCGTGTCGCGCTTGCAGACCCTGATCGCGCAGGTGCGTCAATGGACGGAGGAATATGAATTTACCAAGTCCGTACGGGCGATCCAAGACTTCGTAATCGATGAACTGAGCAATTGGTATGTGCGGCGCAGCCGGCGGCGGTTCTGGTCCTTTGAACTGGATCAGGACAAGATTGATGCCTATCTCACGCTGTATCAGGTGATGCTGGAGGTTTGCAGACTGATGGCACCCTTTGCTCCCTATCTGGCGGAAGAAATCTATGTGAACCTGAGTGGAGAGACCAGTGTGCACCTGCAGGATTATCCCCAAAGCCAGGCGGAATACATCGATCCCAAACTGGAAGAAGAGATGCAGATCGTGATCGATATCGTCTCTTTGGGACGGGCGGCCCGTAATGAATGCCAGATCAAGGTGCGTCAACCACTGGGTGTGATGTACGTTCCGGAATGGGTAAGACCTACGGTGGAACGGATGTTTGAGCTGATCCGCGAGGAAGTGAACATCCATCAGGTGGAGTATGTCCGCGACGATGACGAGGACTTTGTGCGCTATGAGATCAAACCGGTCTTCAAGGTATTGGGTCCCAAGCACGGCGACAAAATGAAGCAGATCGCCGCTGCCCTGACCCAGGTCAGAGGACAGGAAGTGCGGCTGGCGTTAGTGCAGCATGGCTCCTATGACCTTGTCTTACATTCAGGTGTGGTTACGCTGGTGCCCGAGGACGTGAATATCCTGATCAGTCCCCGTGAGGGTTATGTCTTTGAAGCCGTCAAGGATATCTTTGTGGCGCTGGATCCGACTCTAACGCCGGAACTGATCACCGAGGGCTATGCCCGCGAACTGGTCAACAAGATCCAGTTTACCCGCAAAGACCTCAATTTTGACATAATGGACCGGATCACAGTGCGCTGGTCAGGAGATGATGATATCCGTCATGCTTTTATGCTGTGGGGGGACTACATCAAGTCCGAGACCCTGGCGGATGAGATCACGCAACAGCTTGAGCCGACCCCGGCGATGACCGGCTATGACATCAACGGCAAGGATGTATTGCTTTTGATCGAGAGAACCAATCACCAAGGGTAGCGATGAAATACTGCATCAATTGTGGCGAGAAACTACCGGATAAAGCCAAGTTCTGCGCTTTCTGCGGTGACAGTACCGAACTCAGGGAAGAAGCAGAGCAGAAGCATTTGCCGGAAACGCCGGAACAGATAACACCAAGCGAGTTGAAGAGTAAAATTCCCGCTCAGGACGGTATCCCGCATTTGCATCCCGGAGATGAGTATCATGGATACCGGGTGATAAGGATACTCAACCGCGATTCGGAAGGAGTCAAGTACATCGTCTCCAAACCGGAAACAGGAAGCAAGCAGTATCTATTGAAGCTGTTCTACCAATCCAGTTCAGAAAACATTGCCAAACTGTATAGCTTGCAGATGCGTCTGCAACTACTTAAGGACTTCGACCATCCGCATATCGCACCTGTTACCGAGATCAATGACTCATTGAGCCCCGGTTTTATTGTATCCGAATTCGTGGATGGCATCTCTCTGACGGAACTGAAGAATGCAAATCCCAAACGGTTGACTGAAGACCTTATTCGCCGGATAACTACTCAATTGGTTGATGCTGCCACCTACCTCCGTCACAAAGGGCTGACCATGTACAACCTGAGCCCGGTAGGAATGATCCTTGATGACAATAACGACATCCGGATCCTGATCTCGGGGATCACCTACGAGGACGTGGATGAGCGTGAGGATGTCTTTACCATCGGAGTAATCGCGGCGCAGTTGCTCTGTCACAGTCCATTCTGTTATAGCATTTACAGTAAAGAACGGCTGAGAGAATGCAAATTCGTTTATGTTTCCGATGTCACTGTATCAATGAACAAAGTGGTCGCTGAATGCCTCCATCGTAACATCCTCCAAAGATACCCAACCCTTGAAGGTTTAGCCCGAGAGTTGAATCAGTTGCCGCCAATCAGCGAGGATCGGCTTTGGGAACTTAAAAATGGTAA
>VGPI01000115.1 GCA_016875595.1 Candidatus Cloacimonadota bacterium | reverse complement strand
ACAAGGGAGGCAGGTCTTTGGACAGATAGACCTTGAGCAGGAGCTTGTCACTCAGGTTGCGGACGGCTTCGCGGCTTACATCACCGAGGGTATAACGCCGGTCTTTGGAGACGTCGATCCGGATGAAAAGATAGACGCCGATCAGGTTGAGCAACAGGATTATGACGAGCCGAATGATCAGAGCGCTGAAGATGGAGGTGGTTTTGGTCTTCACGGTTAACGCTCCTGTGCCCGGTTCTTCATCTTGAGGTTAAATTCCGCCATCAGCAAAAAGCCAATGCTAATGCTCAGGAACCAGATGATGTCCCGGCTGTCCAGGACGCCCTTGTAGAAGCTCTCCAGATGATAGCCAAAGCTGATGTACTGAAAAACCGATGCCAGCGGAACCGGCAATAACGGTAAGAGTATGGTGATCAGGCAGAAAAAGGCGGAGATGACAAAGGCCAGGATAAAAGCCAGCACCTGATCCGATTGGATGCTGGAAGCAAAGATGCCGATGGCGATGTAGGCAGCACCAGCCATCACTATCCCCAGATAACCGCTGAGGATGGCGCCATAGTCAATGCCATACCCGAACCACCAGACGATCCCATAAAAGACGAGCGTACAGAGGATAACCGTCAGCAGCATCAGCACCGCTGCGGTGAATTTACCCGCTATGATCTGTCCGGTTTTAAGCGGTAGGGTCATCAGCAGTTCCAGTGTTCCGCCGGATCTCTCCTTCGCCAGAGAGCCCATGGTGATTGCCGGGATGTAAAAGAGATAGGCATAGTGGATCAGTTCAAACAGGAAGCGCAGCTCCGCCTTGCCGATCTTGAACACCGTCATGGCAAATAAGATACCGCAGATCACCAGAAAGATGGTGAATATGATATAGGTGGATATGGAGCGGAGGGCGGCGCTGAATTCCCTGCGGGCAATGGTTAGGACGCTATTCATCAGAGGTCTCCTTTGTGTAATGGGGCGCTGAGGGAAAGCGCCCCCTACGGTTGTTTAGGCGTTTCCGGCACTTCATCCTCAGCCAGGGTGGTGCGGCGGGTCAGGCGATGAAAGACATCCTCCAAGCTGGGTGTATGGGTCTGCATTCCAATGATCAGACGTTGCTGCTGCATAGCATACTGGGCAAAGCGGCGTTTGAATTCCGCCTCATCCTGGATAATAAAAGTATAGCGGGTGCTCTGTCCGGTGGGCAGTACCTCCTCTAATCCGGTATCCTGATTCTCGTCCAGGAAGCGGTCTACGTCCATTTCCTCACCTTCAATCTCGATCGTCACCTGCAAAGGCAGATCAAGCAAAGCTGGCAGTTCGTCCTTTGGGGCATCGGCAATGATCCGTCCCCGGTTGATGATGATGATCCGGTCACAGAGCGCTTGCACTTCCTGCAGGATATGACTGGAGAGGACAACCGTCTTGGCACGGCCCATCTCACGGATAAGTTGTCTGATATCAAGGATCTGATTGGGATCCAGACCGGAGGTGGGCTCATCCAGCAACAGGACCTCGGGGTCGTGAATGATCGCCTGCGCCAGTCCGGTACGCTGCCGGTAACCTTTGGACAAGGTGCCGATCGGTTGGGCAAGGACGTCCTCCAGCCCGCATTTCTGCACCACATGATCCAGACGGGTGAAAAAGTCCTGTTTCCTGACCAGACGCAGTGAAGCGATATATTTCAAATAGTCATAGACCAGCATTTCAGTATAGAGCGGGTTCTGCTCCGGCAGGTAGCCAATGATGCGGGACGCAGCCAGGGGGGCTTCGTTTAGGGGAATTTCATTGATCCAGATGTTACCGGCAGTCGGTTGCAACAGCCCGGTAACCATTCGCAAGGTGGTGGTTTTTCCGGCGCCGTTCGGACCCAGAAAACCGACGATCTCGCCACGCGGGATCGAGAAAGACACACTGTCAACCGCCCGGATGTTGCCAAAGACCTTGGTTATGTGCTCAATTCTGATCATCAATTCATTCCCATGAACATCATGCCTGAGCGATCGGGTGCCTGCAGGGAGATCACATCGCCTTCCCTGAGCCCGTCGATCACTTCCACCATCTGCAGGTCATTGCTGCCCAGCTTGACCGGCGTGGGTGTTCCGGGGGTGGAATTCTCGTCCTTGGCTTTCGGTTTGACGGCAGTATCTGCTACTTGACCGGCAGGGATGACATAGACGATATCCTGGTTTTTATCGTCTGTATAGACCGCTCTGATCGGGATGATCAATACATCGTTACGGGATTCGCCGATGATGGAGACATTAGCGCTCATGCCTGGTTTGAGCCGGGTGTTCTGACGATCCAGACCGATCTCGACCGGGAAGACACGGGCATTGTTTTCCATCACTGCCATGGGTGCGATCTTGATGATCCTGCCGCTCATTTCCTCATAGGGCAGGGCATCCACGGTGATCCGGGCTTCCTGACCAAGGGCAAATTTGGCGATGTCCACCTCATTGATCCGGGTCTTGACGATCATCTTGCTCAGATCAGCGATCCGCATGACCACAGTTCCTTCGCCAAACGCGGTATTGCTGGATTGAACCATCTCGCCCTCGCTGAGACGGCGTTCGATCACGACTCCCGAAGCTGTGGCATAGACGTGCGTCACCCTGCCGCCGGTATCCAGATCACGGATCAGCTCATATTGCTCGGTTGCTTGCCGGAATTCGATCTGTGCCGTGGTCAATTGATCCGCTGCCTGGTCATATTCCGCCTGTGAGATATGCTTTTCAGCCAGGAGTTGTCGTTTCTTCTCCAGTTCAGCCCGTGCATTGTTCAAAGTCAGTTCTGCCAATTGCAGACGGGATTTGGTGGTGAACAGCGTATTGGCTTGATTGTAGTCCGGCTCGATGTCGGCAATGATCTGTCCGGTTTTTACATAGTCATTTTCATTGGCATAAAAACGGAGGATCGTACCGGAGACCTTGGACTTCACGGCAACCACCGTCTGAGGCTGGATCTCGCCCACGATCTCCACTTTGGAGATGATATTCCCCCGGCTAACGGTGTGAGTAAGCTGCTCTTGCTGAGGTGCTTCGCGGTCTGATCCGGTTTTGTTCAGACGACTGACCATTACTAATATCACTACCAGACCGATCAGTCCCCAGATGAGCCATTTCCTTTTCCTGCGCATATCTATCCTTCACTGCATGAGCATAATATCGGGCTCTTGCCTTGTATCTGGCGCTAACCCATTTCATAACAGATGATTATATTTGCGGGCACAATTATCGGAGGCGGGGATAATGTCAATAAAAACACGACACCTCAGCCCAAGATGAGTCATCTCGCTTCACATACAAACACTTATCCACGAAAAACCTTCACCGGTCACAACACAATCACCTGCGATCCGAAACTTTCCATTTCGCCAAGCCACCCACACAGGTGCACTTGTCCACCACCCGATGAGAAGTGGCAGAGATTTCTCGAGGGGTTGCTCTCACTAAACGACTTATAGGATAGGGCGGAGAGACCTACTTGATCATGGTTGCTTTTTTGGCGCCGATACCTTCTCTGGTCTCCAAAATAAAGAAATAAATCCCGGAACCACAAGAAAGACCGCTTTCACATGTTCCATCCCAGTGCAAACAGGACCTTCCGGGACTCATCTGATCATAGGCGAAGTACTTGACCAATTGACCTCTTTGATTCAGTATCCTGACCGTAACGGGTGAAGGATCAATGAGAACATAGATTCGCACGGCAGCGGATCCGCCACCAGTTTTCATACCAGGATCCCACTTTCTATGGTCAGATTTCCCTGCCATTTGTGGCTCAACGGCTGGTTGGACATCAAGCGGTATTCCTGGTTATTTGTGCTTCTGACGGTGAAATCGCCATCCACATTCGCAAAAGCGGCTGCATTCCCAATGGCTTGGGCAGTCGTTGTGTTATTGATAATGACGTTACCCCACTCGATACCAGTGGAGATTGCTGCCGTTCCCTGATTCTGGATTTCCACTGTTCTGGTACCACTACCGCCGTTGGTGGAATTGGCAAAATAGGGGTTTGTTCCAGGGATCCTATGTTTTGACAGCCGGTAGCTCTTGTTATTGTGTGGTCCTTTTGGATGTGATAAGTATGCAAAGCAAGCCAATTACCGTTATGCTGCAAGCCCATACCGTCCCGCTGTGTATTCCTCCGGGATATCGAATTAAACTCGCCTGAACCGGTGGAATAATAGATAATACCCCATATCCCACTTGCTGCAAAAAGCAAAACCAATATCATCAAGATCTGTCTCATTTCTCCTCCTCGCCCAAATTTGCCCATAGTCAAGTGAAACCCAACAATCTGCATCGATCGATTTAGACCATCAGGCCACGGATAGGCGCATTTTCACTCGAACGCAATATGGAAGTGCGATTGAATTCTGCCAAGCAGAACTTAACATCGCGCATTGACAGTCCTAAACACTAATAGGGCAGTATATTAACCTACCTGGATAATGCCATAATCAGATCAGGTAAAACGGAGGATGTGGTTCAGGCAGAGATGCTATTGAACCAAAGAAGCTGCATCAGCCGGATTGTGCTCGGAATAACGGCTGGCGTAGAAAGCTGAGATCGAGCGGCAATAGTGAGCCAGGAGACAGGAGTGCTCCGTTATTGACCCAGAACCTATTACCGAGCGACCATTATCCACTCGCACCATACCCATGCTGAATTGAGCGTCTTGCGCTCAGGAGTCGGACGTGGGGACAATCTTATCGCTGGGGGTTAATCTTGCGCTTTCAGGACTTCCAGCACCCGCTCAAAGATATAGCCCACGTGGATGCGGTTGGTGAGATCGAGCTTTTCCACATCGATTTCCAGGACAGGACCGTTGTGAAAGCCTAGTTTTCGGACATTTGAGCCATAGGCTTTATACCAGTGATTGAGGTTGTTGATCTCGGTGAATTGCCAGCCGCCCTCCATTTCCATTTCCCGCCCACGCTGTTGAATCCTTTCCCAGGCCAGGGATGGACTCCCTTGTAAGAGAATGATCAGATCTGATGAGGGTAACTGACGGTTCACCGTCTGGAATTGAGTGACCAGGTTGTCCAGTTCGTCATCGGTGAGCAAACCGTCCGCATGAAACTGATTGCAAAACACAAGCAGGTCTTCCGGCAGGGAGCGGTCTTTCACATAGCTTGCATCTCCGCTTTTCCCCAGTCTCCGCTGCTGAGCCCTCATCTGCAGGAAATGGAGCTGCAGATCATAGCAATAGGTTTTCTTGTCCCCCAGAAACCTCTCCAACAGCGGATTCTCCTCCGGTTTTTCATAGAGGGTTTTGATTTTGAGGCTACGACCCATGATGGCTGTCAGGGTGGATTTGCCAAGACCAACGTTTCCGGCGATGGTTATCAGTTTGGGATGTCTGGCCAGATATTCTTCCAGTTGACGTTCCACATCAATAGCCTTCAAGGTGGCTTCTGTCTGAGGAAGAGTAACCCATTCACTGATTCCCGGGCTGGATACACGGAGTTCCAGAGCTTTCACTTGTTCTGCCACCAGATTAACAGTGCGGTATAGCCACTCAGCCTTTTCCACCGCCTTATCGGCATCGATGACCAGCACGGGACACTGCACATGATGAGCGATAAAATCCTCATATAGGTTATTGAGCAGAGCAAGGTATTCGGCTGAGATAGCCATCTCGCTTTCACGGCCTCGTTCCCGGATCCGTTCCCGGAGGATAGGGACGTCCGCTTTGAAATAGACCAGAAGGTCGGGTTCCTTGATCTGTTCGGTCATCAGCCGATAGGTACGCTGGTAGGCGGCAAATTCTGGTTCAGACATGTTTTGCAGGATTCGTTGAGCTTTGCCGAAGATGTGGTAATCTTCGGCCAATGTCCTGTCTTCCAATACTATCCCCCGGCATGTCTGGATCTGTCTCTGGCGGTCAAGCCTGCCGTTGAAGAATTCGATCTGAGCCATAAAAGCATTAGCCACCGGATCCAGATAGAAAGAATCCAGCACGATGGGATTGAATTTTTCCGGAAAAGCGTAAACCCCTTCGGTACCTGTGGGGTTGGGATACACGGATGTGAGCACCTTATTGAGGGGTGCGGTACTGGCTGCTTCAATAAAAGTGGATTTACCTACTCCGATGTTTCCTACGATGCCGATGCGGATATTTTCCATTATCCAATCCTCCCAAGTTCTCTTGCTTCCAGGGAATTTATAGGGCACTTCAAGTCAAGTAATTCTTCACCGCTCCGCAATTGGAGGCAAGATAAGAGCCAAACTACTAAGGAGAACCCCACTACCGGCTGCCTGGTCAGATTGGCTGTACAATCCAATTATGCAGGAACCCCCTACCTCTCGGTAACATCTTTAATACCTGTCGAAATCTCGGGATGATCCAGGCTCACAGGTTCCCGTATCCTCCAAGCCGGGAACAGGCGGGAAGACCGATTGAACCGGAGGCGGATCCTAACGCCTCAGGTCATCCACAGTCTTTAACTGATAGAAGCAATTATCGTTATCCAGAGCATTGACATGCCGGCGGAAAGGCAGCAGCACTGTATCAAGCAGACTGAACTGAGCTTCTGAGCTGGCTTCAATGGCATAAGCATTACCTATGGTGAAGCTACAGCTATCCTCGGTGACCGTTTGATTGCCTCCGAGTTTCAGACCCGCCACATTGCCGGAACCGAAAGCACGAAACTGACAATTTGTAAGATTGGATGCCAGGGAATGCCGGGATTG
>VGPI01000114.1 GCA_016875595.1 Candidatus Cloacimonadota bacterium | reverse complement strand
CGATGTCGGCTCAACTCATCCTGGGGCTGAAGAAGGTCCCAAGGGTTCGGCTGTTCGCCGATTAAAGAGTTACGCGAGCTGGGTTCAGAACGTCGTGAGACAGTTCGGTCCCTATCCTTCGTGGGCGCAGGAGATTTGAGGGGAGCTACATTTAGTACGAGAGGACCGGTGTGGACGAACCTCTGGTGTACCGGTTGTGATGCCAATTGCATTGCCGGGTAGCTAAGTTCGGATTGGATAACCGCTGAAAGCATCTAAGCGGGAAGCCAACCCCAAGACGAGATCTCCCCATCAGACAGGTTGGAGACGACAACCTTGATAGGTCACAGGTGTAAGCGCAGTAATGTGTTCAGCCAAGTGATACTAATAAGTCGATTGGCTTTCACCAATTTTTCATGTCCTTGTGTGAAACGCTCGCACAGTCATTACGGAGACACATCGTTCGACGAGGCGTCAGCGATGGTGGTATTAGCGGTGAGGCCACACCTGTTCCCATCCCGAACACAGCAGTTAAGCTCACCCGCGCCGATGGTACTGCATGGGCAACTGTGTGGGAGAGTAGGTCGCCGCCATCGCCGACGCCCCGTCATTTTATAATGAGAAGGGAAGTAAGCGAGTGTATTGGAAATGAACTTTCACTATAAAGCCAATGATGGAAAGAAATATGCGAATTCAATTGACAGGAAACTGCGCATGATATACGAAGAACCCGTGTGCCATAAACATATATCCGAGAAAGGAGGAAACATGAAAAAGGTACTGATAATCTTAGTGATAGTTATTCTATTGCTTGTCCTGATCCTGAAAAGAGGCAAGACCGAGATCCAGACGGATGCCCCTGAAGAAAGCAACGAAGAATAAGAAATCACTTGACACAAAAGCCCCTCCGAAAGTCCTTGTAACCAGACAGGCGAGGTAGCTCAGCCGGTAGAGCAGAGGCCTGAAAAGCCTTGTGTCCCCAGTTCGATTCTGGGCCTTGCCACCACTATTGGGACGCATGATCTAATGCGTCCCTTAACTATTTATGAAGAGAATACTTAAAAATATCAGAATAGCCGTTCAGGATCAGGATGCTTTGGAGCAAGTAATTGCCCGCAAACTATCCATCTCATTATCCGATTGTCAAATCTTACGGATATTGAGGAGAGCGATTGATACCCGGCATAAGAACCAACCATTCTTCGAATACACAGTCCTGATCAATTGCAGTGAAGCGTTCAGCCACCATGATCTGATCCCGTATGAAGAAACAATTCCCCCAATCAATCCGTTGATTCAGCTATCCGATCCGAATCCCTTTATCATCGGCATGGGTCCTGCAGGGCTTTTCTGTGCTCTGGCTTTGGTTGAACAAGGATTCCAACCCTGGATTTTCGATCAGGGTGACAGCATTGAGAGCCGCAGTGTAAAGGTAGAGCATTTCTGGCAAAGCGGAGAATTGGATGCAGAGAGCAATGTTCAATTTGGTGAAGGAGGTGCCGGAGCTTTTTCAGACGGCAAGCTGACCAGCCGCGCCAGAGATCCTGTCGTGGGCAGGGTCTATGAGTTACTGACAGGTTTTGGAGCTTCCGAAAGCATTACTTATGAAGCACATCCGCATTTAGGGACGGAGGTAATCCGATGCATTGTTATGAAGATCAGGATTTATCTCCAGGAGAGAGGATGCCGATTCTATTACCGTCATAAACTCACCGATATCAAGCTTGCTGGAGACATGATCTCAGGTATCAGGATCAATGGAGAGCTTCATACTCCCAGTACGGTTTTTCTGGCGACGGGGAACAGCGCAAGAAGCTTATGGAAAGCGATTAACCAGCGAGGTATATCGCTTGAAGCAAAGCCCTTTGCAATTGGTTTCCGCATTGAACATCCACAGGACTATCTGGACCGATCAATCTATGGATCGGAAAAATGGGCTGACATCATCGGCGCGGCGAGTTATCGTCTGACTGATGCAACCAGTGGAAGTTTCACTTTTTGCATGTGTCCGGGAGGTGAGGTCATTGCTGCCGCCAGCTCTGCGGGAGAACTGGTGACGAATGGGATGAGCTACAGCCGTAGAGGGGGTCGATATGGCAACAGCGCAGTTGTTACCCAAATACATAATCATCATGATAAACAGGATGTTTTCGGTGGTGTTGATTTCCAGCAACAGATAGAGATAAGTAGTTACAATACAGGTTTCTCTGCTCCAGTACAAAGGGCTGTGGATTATATCCAGGGAAGAGCATCTTCTCAGCATATATCATGCACTTACAAGCCCTTAACGCATCTTTGCGATTTGAATAACCTGTTTCCAGTTTACATCAACCGTGCTCTAAAAAGTGCTTTACAAAAGTTTGATGGAATCTATCGTGGCTTCGTGCGAGAAGGAACGGTTATTGCGCCTGAAACCCGGACTTCCTCGCCGGTTAGGATTTTGAGAGATGAGCTGACCCGCTCATCGGTTACCGCGTCAAATTTGTATCCGATTGGTGAAGGCAGTGGTTATGCCGGCGGGATAATCAGCAGTGCAGCAGATGGTTACCGGACAGGAAAGATATTTGTTCCTGATCTGATCAAGATTGATAAAGGTATATGACTCATGACAAAGATACTGGTAATTGAGGACGATACGAGCTTTCGTGGGGTGTTGGTACAGATGTTGGAACGGGCTGGGTTTGAGGTGCGTTTTGCGGAGGACGGTAATCAGGCTCTTGATATTTGTGGCTCCTTTTCTCCAGACATCGTACTGACTGACATCATCATGCCGGATAAGGAGGGCTTGGAAACGATCCAGGAATTGCTGACTCTGAATCCCGGGCTCAAGATCATTGCCATGTCCGGAGGGGGCAGATTCGGTCCGGAAAGTTATTTGCCTTTGGCTCAAAAACTTGGTGCAAAACGCACCCTCCAAAAACCGTTTATGCGGGAAGAACTGCTCAAAACGATCACCGAGGTAATGGAAGAAGATTAATTCTGGTAACACCGACCCGTTTTCCCCCGATGCTCATCACCAAACCACTTATATATTATTTTCAACCTGTTACGTCATTGCAAAGAAGGACATCTTGCTCAATAACTCATCATCGAGACCGTTGCACATGATCCCATCGCAGTATCAGAAGCTAATGAACTAATTGATACGATTAGAATGTGTTCGTCATTCCAACGCAGCGCCTGTCCAGGTCTATTGTTGGCTGATTGTAGGAATATGTATTTCAGAACAACGGGCTACCAGCCTGCGCTGGTATGACGGTGCGGATCTCCACTTACAATTGCCTATTGCAGAGCTTGGAGTCCAACCCTCATTTGTTCAATGGACTCTCATAGTTTAAGTCACCTTCGCTTCGAGTTCCCCTCGAGATGGCTTCGAGTACTCGAAGCGAACTCGAGAGAAACCCGACATGAAATCAAGGTCGTTGTGCAAGACTCTGTTAAAAGCAGCTCAATGAAGAGAGTTATACCAGCTTTGCGGTTGTAACGAAAAAGAAAGAAAGCCCGTCAAAGGGCTTTCTTTCCTTGTATAAATCAGCGCAAATGTGTTATTTGATTAGCGTTAGGCGTTTGGTAGACCGGTATATCGGCGTTTCCATACGTACCATAAATATTCCGGATCCAGTTCTGAGACCCAGATCATCCAGCCCATCCCATGTTATCACATGTTTTCCGGCTAACAAATCTCCATCAAAAAGACGTCTGACCACCTGACCTTTCAGATTGACAATTGATAAAGTAACCGGAGTATCTTGGGATAAATCAAACGGAATGGACACTGATGGGTTGAAGGGATTTGGAAAAGGAGTCATCAGTTGTGTGATCGTCGGAGTTGGTGGGTTATCTCCCGGGTCGGTTCCATATTGAATCGCAACGGGTCCGAAAAGACCTATCTCACCACTCAAATCAACGCTTTCCAGCCAATAATAATAAGTGAAGCCAGGGATAAGATTGTAATCATCCAGATATGAATAACTGCTCGACTGGGATAGATTTGTCGCAGGAACAAGGGGTGATATTCGCAGTGATTGGTTAACCTCATTCGTATGGTTGCGCAGTATGTAAAATCCACTGAGAGCACTCTCGGATTGAGTGACCCAGAAGATCCTGATCATATCGTTATCCAATAGCTGGGCAGTGAAAGATGACAATACTACTGGTAGCGATTGATCGATATCTGTGATGGTCCAGTTATACATCGTGTCATCCAGTGCCATCAAATCAGTGACCCCGGAGATTGCAACGGTTCTGACAGCACCACCGCTTGTAAAGTATTGCCCCAAGTATGACCAATTGCCGGTATCTCCTACCAGACGCCGCCAAATCTTAACTTGAGGAGCATTCGTTTCTGTCTCTGGATAGGAAAACTCGATGGTCAGAGTCCCATCGGTAACATGCCCGCCAGTAGTCCAGGTCCGATTGATGCTGGTGCCACAAGTGGTGCTATTGGTCGTCTCAGTCATATCCACAAACATCTCGGACAATTTACACAATCCGGTGAAAGCAATTGACTTGACAACGTAAGTAACCTTGTATCCGTTCAGATCGAGATAATATTCGTCACAATCAACATACTCGACCTCAATATCATTGGGCAGGATAATGTTGTTCAGAAGGTACAATTCCGTGATGCCGGAGATCAAAGAGGTCGGGGTTTCGGTCAATACATCAACCCTCATTGACTTGTTCAAGCCGGATACGGTTCCCGTTCCGTCATAAAGGAACCAAGTATCACCTGAGACAGAGGCACCGAGAGCCAAAGTGAGTTGGTTATCACCCAATTGAACCCAACCGGAGATAAACTTCAGTTCAGTGGTTACAGTGACGGAATTAGTCAGTGAGACACCCCAGCCGGTATTGACAATCAACCTGTTGACTGTCGATGGAAGGCCTGTTCCCGTAAAACTCGGTTGCGCAGCATCCTGGTACATGTAATCTGCTCCCATGCTGAATGACCTGGTCGCGGTCTGTACGCTGCCGGAAGCACCTGAGGCAGAGATTCCATTGACATTGCGGGTTGATAGAGTCGCTCCGGTTAGCAAAGAAAAAGAACCAGCTCCTCCAATAATGCTCGAGGCAGTGAAATCAATGGTCCCATTGACGGTGACCGTGGCTCCGGCATTAACCGTGATATTGCCAAGCAGATGAGCTTGGCCGACAACGCTCAAATCAGTACCGCTTCCATTGAGTATGGTCAAAGTTCTGCTGCTGTTCACCTGAAGAACGGCATTGGTCTGAACAGCCAACTGGTCTGCCTGAATGTTGGCATTTACCCTCATCGTAGCCCCGGTTCTGATGGTTATGACATTGGCACTGGCGGCATTCGGCGCTGCGGCAGCCGTAACCCAGGCGCTACCATTGTAAGTTTGCCAATTAGCGGCCGTATTCCAGTCACGGGCTCCAGAATATCGGCTACGGTAATCACCTAAGGTTTGACCCCAAACACCGACAAACACCGTCATGAGGGTGACGAGAATCAATAGATACTTCTTCATTTCTTTCCTCCTTATCGTTCTGCAACCACCGATCGTGTTAAGCTCGGCGTTGTCAGGAACTGATACCTGTCTATCTTGGGGCTCATTCTAAAGGGATATGTCTTGATGTCAAGCATTTTTTTTGCAATTTATTCAATTTATCTGCAGTGTTGATTTCTGTCGATTGTGAACAATGAGAACGGCTGGTTTTTTTATGTGAACCTGTATCCCTGATTATCACGTACTTTGTTGTTTTATAGCGCATTACATGAACCATGGAATAGGAGAATACCGGCTACTCCTGGCGGGCGCGCCTTATTACTGCAGATACATGGAAATATTTCTACAACGAAGTGAAAAAAAAACTACGCCAAGAAAACACTGTTCTCCACCAAGCCGTCACAGTTTTAGTAAGGGATCCAAACGTGACGTCAGTTGTGTCAGCCCATTTTTTGGAGTGAGAAAGACATTTTTGATGATCACAATCATGGTATGTGGATTTATGTGCCTTAGTTTTCTCATGAAGTCATGTGGTCATTCCCTCTGTTCCTCTCATTTTGGATCAAGGGATGGCACTTAGTTTCCTTGCATGCTTACAGTAAGTGCTTGTTCCTGGTTAACTTAAAATGTAATCCAGTAGTGGTACGTAAACAAAACTATTGACAGGGTGTCTGATTCGGAATACTGGGGAACTCTGAACAAAATGCAGTAGGAGATAATAAAATGGACGGAAAACAATACTACTTGGAAGCCGCGAAACGCGCTCAGGCATGGCATCAGGAATATCGCAACAAGATGCGCAAGTGCAATTTTGATACCATCGCTGTGCATGGACTTTATTCGATGCAAGAAGCATTGGATTTCAACCAGGGTGCCATTATCGAACCGCTTTACAACTCAGCATCCCAGACCTTCCGTGATTCGGATGAGATGGAACTGGCGCTGGGGTATCAGATCCCAACCTGGTGTTATACCCGCATCGCCAATCCGAGCATGTATTATCTGGAAGGGCTTTTGGCATTGTTGGAAGAATATAAAACCGGCGTGGAAGCATCCTGCTTGGCAACAACATCCGGTATGGCAGCGATCAGAACTGCGGTTGAGGAGTTCCTGCATCCCGATCCCAAGGATCCCAAACGTCCGATTAACTTTGTGGCAACAGCTCAGGTCTATGGCGGCACTTTCCAATTGTTTTCGGTACGGAAGAACGACGAGGCTAAGTGTGAATGGCGCAAAGTGATCAATTCGGCGGACATCACCGAATGGGAATCCCGG
>VGPI01000113.1 GCA_016875595.1 Candidatus Cloacimonadota bacterium | reverse complement strand
GCCCGGATTTTTCAACGGTCTTTGGGATTATATTCATCACTCAATCAATCAGGAAGTATGATGTTCTTGCCCGTTTTCCCTCTGATTGAGATCCGTTCGGATGTACTAACCTTCCATCTCTCAGCTATTTGTGCGCCAGTGATATCACCCATATCAGACCGATCTATCCCCAAACCAGGAACGGGTTGCGATATGACACATACCCATTCTGACCATGTCCTCCCTGCTTGATTACCTTAGTATAACCTTAGTATAACCTTACGATCGTAAGGTTATACTAAGGTTATACTAAGGTAATCAAGCAGGGAGGACGTACCGGGAGTGGTGTTACCTTCGGAAAAAACTCCGCTGCCCCCACGCCATCTGACAACTCTTTGTCCTGGGAGAACAATGAAAAAATTGGGGTTGGATTCAAAGCTCTGAAAAAGGCAGATGTTGGTTATGATCCGCGCCGTCATTCCGGCGCCGGGGTCAGTCCAATTTATTATAATACACAGTCCAATAGTCAGTTAACAAAACACTTGGACTGGCGCCGGCGCTGGAATAACGAGGACGTGCTAATCAGATCAGTTTATTCTATAACTTCGGATGCTGTGAAGGGATCCTGTGTAACGGTCGCAAGCATGGATGGTAGTGAAATTGATCCGTAGAGATCAGGTCTTCAAAGGGATTGGTAGATCACCCTGATCTGCGCTGCCGTCACCTCAAAGGGATTATTTGCCATATTCCGGCTGGCAAGCACTTCCGGGATCCGTTGCGCCATAAACTCCTCATCCAAGTGCAGATCCGCTTTCATGTCCAGTCCGTCGATCCAATCATAGAACTGCCTCCGGTTGATGCCCAAATAGATCCACAGGCGATCAAGGATAGCGCTAACAGCCGGATAAAACAGATCCATCATCGGCTTGAGCACGATGCCGTTTGCCAGTCCATGTGGAACATTATGAACACTGGTGAGGGGATAACCGATGGAATGGTGGAGCGTGGTGCTGGTGTGCGCAATCGTCATCCCGCCATACATCGAAGCCTTGGCAAGGGATTCGCGGGCATGGTAATCATCGGGAGTGGTAGAAGCCAGCGGCAAGTTCTCTATTATCAGGCGGATACCCTCAAAGATAAGGGGATAGAGCAAAGGATTGCGCTTGATCGAGTAGATGCCCTCCAAGAGGTGGCTGAGGGCATCTATGCCGGTATTGAGCGTGACCTGATCAGGTTGAGAAATAGTATAGTTAGGGTCTATGACCGCGATCGCCGGGAAGGCAAGATCGCTGCCAAAGCCCGCTTTCTTTTGCGGCCGGGCATCGGTCAGTACGGAGTAGGGCGTTACCTCGGTTCCGGTTCCGGCAGTAGTGGGAATGGCGACTAGGGGAAAGACGTAGAGAAAAGATGCGGTGTCATAGATATGATCAAGATCGAGATCATTGGCGGCTGCCAGCGAGATGGCTTTGGCGGCATCGATCGGGCTGCCCCCACCGATGGCGATGACAAAGTCACATCCGTGATCAAGGAAGTCCTGTTTGCCGGAGATAACCATTTCCAAATCAGGATTCTCACCGATCCGGTCATGGAGATGCCACTTGATGCCGGATGAATCCAGCAGTTGCATGACATCGTCCAGTGCACCGCTCTTGCGGGCGGAAGTCCTGCCCGTGACGATCAATGCCTTTATCCCCAGGTTGGCAATATAAGGACTTGCCTGACTGAGAGCGCCGGTGCCGAAAAAGACCCGCGTGGGGATATGGAACTTCATGGCATGCCTCCAGTTATGGCGGGTCTAAGCTATTTCAGGAGGATCATCTTGCGTGTCTGTCTGACCTTGTCTGTTTCCAGGCGGTAGAAATACAATCCGCCGGAGACAGCTCTGCCACTGTCATCATTGCCATCCCAGCGGACGCTGTGCTCACCTGCGGGGCGATGTCCATTGACCAGAATGCGCACCTTTTGACCTTTGAGGTTAAAGACCGTGAGGCGGACATTGCCGTTATCTGCCAGATTATAGCGGATCGTGGTCGTGGGGTTAAAGGGATTGGGGTAGTTCTGGTGCAGGATGGTGACGGGTGCGGGAGTGATGTTGCCGTCGGTGGAGACATAGCCGGTGGAGGCATAACTGCCCTGACGGAGCAAACTGCTCCGGAAGGTGGTCCAGGGAGTGCGGGTGCTGGCGGGTTTACGGAGGTTGATCACCAAAACGCCGGTGGAATAGCCGGTCACGAGTTTGAAGATGCCGTCGTTGTCATACTCCACGAGCGTGGCGGGAGTGCTACCATTGAAACTGGTCAGGAAGGGGAAGCCGGGAACGGTGCTGCCGTCGTGATTGAAGGCATAGATGCCGTTCTGATTGTCCTGCAGGATGATCTCATGGAAATAGTCACCATCGATATCTGCGATCAGGGGTGGGCAGGTGAAGATGGTATTGAGTGCGATCGGGAAACCGGGGAGGTCATTGCCGGTTTGACTGACGGCATATAGGTTACCGGTTCCGGTAACGAAGACGATATCCAGATCCCCATTATAGCCAACGTCCGCCAGCGCCATGCCAGATGCGCTGGAGCCGTTGATCGCTTTCTCAAAGACAATGCTGCCGGTTGGGTCTATGAGGTACAGCCGGTGGGTGGTACCAACGGCGATGCGATTGTTGTCAAGGATGGTCGGTGCGCCGGTAATGATGCCATTCAATTGAACCGGAAACCCGGTCAGAGATACTCCGCCTGCTTTGATCGCATGCAGCAGTCCATCCGAATCACCGATCACGATCTCCAGTCCCCCGTCACCATCCAGATCGGCGGCGGCGGGTTCACATCTGACCAGCGTATTCATTGCCAGTGGGAAGCCGGGCTTGACAACTCCGACGGAAGACACCACAAAGAGCATATTATCAAATCCGCTGGCGATGATCTCCGGGCTACCGTCACCTTCGATATCGGCGATCATAGGCGTGTAGAGCAATAGTGTGCCGGCGTCATAGGAAAAGATCGGCGTGCCATCGGTCTGAACGGCATACAGCAGACCCGTCCGGCTGGAGAATACCAGATCCGGCTGATTGTCACCATCGATATCGCCCATGGCAAAACTGCGGTTCAGGTTTTGGGGCTGGTCAGTGGTGAATCCGGCATAGTCGTCGCCTTCATCATTGATATAATAGCCCGAGCCATAGACATCGACATAGAGGATATCGAGAGCTCCGTCAGCGTTGAAGTCATAGACCACAGGGGCAGATTTGCTGGCATAATAGCAATCCCAGGGGAAGCGGTGGTCCAGAAGCGTGATATCAAACGACACCTTGAAGCGGCGAACGCCGATGGACTGCTGGGTCACGGGATGGATGGCGTCCACCAGCAGGGTCAGGTATTGGATGCCATAGCCGATATTATCGGACAATTGAAACTGCAGATATTGATCTTCCGGGCTGAGAGCGCCGGAGGCAAGCTGGGGGATGATCACTTGACCTCCGAGGAGTTGGATGCCGGCTGGGGGGTTCTCAATGGAGATGCTGACATTAAAGGCAGTATTCCAGCCCGGCAGATTACGGATGCGGGGATAAAGGCGGATCGTCTCGCCGGGATTGATGATGCCGTCATCATCGCCATCCACATCGCTCAGATTATAGGAGGCAAGCTCCAATAATGGCATCTGATCGTCCGGATACTTCACTTCAATCGAGGGATCGCCAAACAGCACCACCTCGAAATAACACCAACGCATGACACCATTTGCCAGCGCAGCATTGAGGTTGTCCAGACGGGAATAGGTGAGCGCATCACCCAGTCGGGTGTACCCCAGATTAAACACACCCGCAAAGAATGAACGGTCGTAATACTGCGATGCACCATTGATGCTCCCAGGCGCATACCAGCCGTAACGGGTGTTGCCAATGAAGGCAAAGAGACCACCGGCATCCATGACCAGGTGCTCTCCGACAGATTCATTGTCACCGCTGGTGCGGTGGTCAAAAGCCGCGGGATAGCAGCCCTGAGAATAGAGGAAACCATATTCCGAATTGGTCATCTGTTGCACATTGCTTCCGCCCTGACCCATCAGGAAATTCTCATTGGCATGTCCCATGTGGTTCATGATATTGGCACCGCCGTGAATGGCATTGAACACGATATTGCCATTGTAGGTGCCGTCTCTCTCGTAATGAGTGATCAAATGATAGTTGTCGGGGATAAATTGCGCCACGTCATCTTTGTAGTCACCGCCCCAGGTGAGCGGATTCCAGTTCAGGTTCTCGCCAAACATGATGGCGATGTTGTTGCTGTAGGTATGATTGTCCACGTAATAGCGGGTCTTGCGGAAGAAATTGTCAAATTCCGCCTGCGTCTCGGCCGTAAAGCGGCCAATATGAACCTCAGGGACATAATCCACCTGATCCGCCATCTCTCCATAGAGGGCATTGTTATTCGCATTCCAACTGCCATCCAGGCAACTGAAATAGAGATCACACGGCATCCGCAGATCAATCGTCTGCCCCACCTGACCAAAAGCGCCTCGTTCCGGAACGATCTCATCATCTCCTCCCAGGATCACATATTGCAGCGGCGTGGGACTATTTGCCCAGGATGAATAGGCATCCACGATAAAATTGCGGACTTTCTCGGCATTATCCACGCCGGCATATTCGGAGTAAATATCATTGGTCAGATAGACCGCAGTGGAAATGCCCTGGGAATCACGCCAGGTAACGTATTCGCTGAACCAGGGGGCACGGAGGTTATCGGTGATGATGATCATCTTTTTGGGGTTGCTCAGATCGATCAGCCGTGTATTGGGATGGTGCTCACGCCACCCGGATGCAGCGGCATAAGTATCCGATACCTGAGGATTTAGCACCATCGTTTCCAGCATCTGCAGCGTCCGGACATCACGGGTTACGAAATTTGCCTTGTCCCTTGCCAGATCCCGATCCGGTGATAGATCGAGCGCAATGTTCACCTGACCGGATGCCATGATCTGCTTAGTCACCGGATTGTAGCGCCAGGGATAGACATTGATCAGCACGATCTGATATCCCCGGAAATACTGGCTGCCCAGATGGTCGTAATCCTTTGATGGATAGGGTATATCGCTATTCCAGACGGCAGTATTCCTGACCGTTTGATCAGGAGTGGGCAGGGAAGTCGGTTGCTGTTCCCGGACATAATCCAGTGCGATATTGGTCGCCACGATCCGGGCTTCCGAGAGGTATATCCGGACGCCTTCAACCTTCATGCCAAAAGGCACCAGCAGCCGTACTGGCAGGAAGGGCAGCACGGGATTTCCCGCTTCCATGATCAAAGGACGGCTCTGATCCGAACGTGTATTCCAGCCATTGGGATCGATGGTGATCTCATGCGTCAGGGCATTGACCAATGCCCAGCCCAATGCGATCAACAGGACAAGTGTGATCTTTTTCATATATCCATACCTATTTACACCCCGCTCCAAGCCGGGTCTCGAGCAATGTATCTCCGGCTGGAGTTGAGGTCATTTTTGTCTTTTTTCTTAATTAATTCTGATGCAAAAACCATACCGTGGTATCTTCCGCCGGAAAGCACCCCTACCTGAGCTGGCGGAGGGTCGCTCTCCTGTGGTGACCTATCGCTCAAACTCCTGTGGTGACCTATCGCTCAAAGCAGATGCTGTTGATGTATCCATGGGGCGCTGAGGGAAAGCGCCCCTAAATATGGCTTTTTCAATTAACCTTGAACGCTACATCGCCCTTCTCAAAGAAGGCAATGATCTGACGGGCGGCAGCAACTCCGGCGTTAGTATTGGCTTCCTCGGTCTGAGCGCCCATTTTCTTGGGAGTGGCGAAATAGCGATCGGCATACTTTTCCATCAGTTCCGCATGACAATCCGGTTCGACGTCAGTGACCAGCCGGAATTTCTTCTTCTCGGCAAATGCTTTCAGCAGCGCTTCTTCGTCGATCACTTCCTTGCGAGCGGTATTGACGATGGTGCAGCCACTCCTGACCAGCCCGAGCAGATCCCAGGTGATGGACTTTTTGGTCTCTTTATTGGCCGGGATGTGCAAGGAGATATAGTCTCCGGTGGTGAAGATATCAGCCACTTTGGACAGGGGCTTGACGCCTTCGTTGGTCATGACCTCATTGGAGATATAGGGATCATAGGCAAAGACCTCCATTCCGATCCCTATTGCGATCTTGGCGGTGTAACGGGCAACGTAGCCATAGCCATAAAGTGCCAGTTTCTTGCCGGCAAGTTCGGAGCCGGATTTGCCATTGAATTTACCGCGTGCCATGTAGATCATCATCCCGATGGCGAGTTCGGCAACGGCATTGGAATTTTGCCCGGGGGTGTTCATGGCGACCACATCATGCGCAGTGGCGGCAACCAGATCGATATTGTCATAACCGGCACCGGCTCGAACCACGATCCGCAGTTTTTTTGCCGCATCGAGCACAGCAGCATCGACTATGTCGCTGCGAATGATGATTGCATCGGCCTCGGCAACCGCTTTGTGCAGGTCTGCCACATCAGTGTAATTCTCCAGGAACTCATAGGGATATTTCGCTTGATCCAGCTCTGCTTTAATCTGCTGAACCGCTTCCGCTGCAAAGGGCTTTTCAGTAGCTATCAGGACTTTTGGCATGGTGTGCCTCCTCGTCGGATTATTTTGTAATGCCATTTATTTTGTCATTGTCTTGGATGTCAATATGAATTTCGCCCAATGAGTGCATATTCCGAAGTAAAAGAGCCACCCGTTCCGCAAGTTGAGAGCCACATCTCCGACAATAGAGAGCCACACCTCCGATCTAGAGAGCCATTAATAGATAGGAGTATATAACAAAACAAGATAGAC
>VGPI01000112.1 GCA_016875595.1 Candidatus Cloacimonadota bacterium | reverse complement strand
ACCGGGACTGACAATGCCGGCATCCATCTTGATCCAGGGAGGGTTGCTGACGATCAGGTCAAAACTCGCTCCCGGATAGGGTGGTTGACGTAGATCAAATACATCGAATTGGGTCGGGACAGCGCATTGCCTGGCGTTGAAGGCAGCCAGCTCGACCAGTTCCGGTTGAAGGTCAATGCCCCGGATATGCCAATGAGGTCTTTGCAGAGCCAGCATGATGCTGATGATGCCGTTGCCACAGCCCATGTCCAAAGCGTTCACTTTCGTTTCCATTACGTTATCGATCACGCATTGCTGCAGAAAGGCAGCCGCACAAGTCACGGGATGTCCCGACCGGGATTGGTAGATATATTTCCCTTCGGCAGGTAGCAAGACCCGCCGGTACCCGCTCAGGTCGTTCAAAGGGCAAGCATCCGTTCGAGGCAGCACAGCGCTTTGGCTGCAATCCCCGCTTCTGGTTTAACATGGTGCCGCTCCTGCTGTAACGCGCTGAGCACATCCTTCAGATGTGTCTTTTTCATGTTTTTACAGATCGCTCTGTGGCTGAGCGCCACCAAGCTTTTTCCGGGATGGAGATGGTTCAGATAATCGATCAGGCCCACTTCCGTGGCAAAGATGAGCTTGTCCTGATCCTGGGCATACGCCATCATTCCACTGGTGGACATCACCTCATCGGCATTTTGCAGTATTGCGTTGGTGCACTCCGGATGAGCGATCAGCTTGTGTTCCGGATACTTATCACGCATCCGCTTCACGTCACCCAGGGTAAAACCCCATTGATGCACTACGCAATAACCGCTGTGAATAATCATCTCCCGACCGGTCTGAAGGGCTGCCCAGCTGCCGAGATTCTGGTCAGGGACAAAGATGATCTGCTGGTCGGGAGGAATCGAACGGATCACCCTGACGGCATTGGACGAGGTACAGCAGATATCGCTCTCCGCCTTGACCTCCAGAGTTGAATTGACATAACACACCACCACCGCCCCGGGATATTTTGACTTGAGCACGCGCAGTTCTTCAGCGGTGATCATATCCGCCATGGGACATCCGGCATCCGCCACCGGTAACAGCACCTTCGCCCGGGGATTGAGGACTGCCGCCGTTTCCGCCATGAACCGCACCCCGCAAAAGACAATGATCCCGGTTTCCACCTCACGGGCACGTATCGACAATTGGAGCGAGTCCCCCGTAAAGTCAGCCACTTCCAGGATGGAAATGTCCTGATAGTTATGTGCCAGGATCAGGGCGTTCTTTTCTGCTTTAAGCCGCTTAATCTCGCTGATGATCTCCATATCAAACCTTGTTTTTCAGTATCCGGTATGCCCGAAGCCATTATCATTTCTTCCGGTGGATGGCAATTCAGCAGTTTCTTCCCACTCGGGAACTACCACCGGCGAAATAATCAACTGGGCTATCCGCATCAGCGGTTCGATCCGGAACGGCTCCGCACCCAGATTGACCAGGATGATCTTGATCTCACCCCGGTAGTCTGCATCAATGGTACCGGGACTATTGACAATGCTGATACCGTGCCTGGCTGCCAGTCCGCTCCGGGGTCTGATCTGTGCCTCGAAGCCCTCGGGTATGGCAACGGCGATCCCCGTCGGAACGGTCATGATCATACCCGGTGCTAAGACAAGCGCTTCAGGGATATCGGCACTGAGGTCGAATCCGGCGCTGTGTACGGTCATCTGCTGCGGAGGCAGAGCGCTTGGGCTGAGCCGCTGAAACTGTATCTTCATGGATGGTTCAGGATTTGCGCTGGAGCAGATAATCCGCCAGTGCCTCAAACAGCAGGGCACGTTCCCCGAATTTATGGATGCTCTGTTTTGCCTGATCGATCAATGTCTCGGCTTGACGGTGGGATTCTTCGATGCCGTATAATGCCGGATAGGTCACTTTCTGCTGATCCTCGTCCTTGCCGACGGTCTTGCCAAGTTCTTCGGCATTGCCTTCAATATCCAGCAGATCGTCGATAATCTGGAATGCCAGTCCGATCTTGCTGCCATAATCGTCAATGATCTTCAGTTCCAGGTCGGTAGCATGCGCTGCCAGTGCGCCAAAGCGCAAACTCAAGCGGATCAATCTGGCGGTCTTATTTTCGTGGATTATGCTGAGGGTCTTTTGGGATCCCTTTTTCCCCTCGGATTCGATATCCAGCATCTGCCCGCTGATCAAACCATTCACGCCGATCCCCTGTGCCAGTTCCCGGATCATCTGCACTTTGATCTCCGGTTCAAGATTGGCGTAGGTGATCAGTTCGAACGCGCTGATCAACAAGGCATCCCCCGCCAGCAGTGCGATCCCTTCGCCAAAGACCTTGTGACAGGACTCCTTGCCGCGACGGTAATCGTCATCATCAATATCCGGCAGGTCATCATGGATCAGGGTGAAAGTATGGATCATCTCGATCGCCCCCGCCACTGGGATCACCGGTTCCACGTCCTTCTTGAAAAGCTGATAAGCCAGCATGCTCAGATAAGGACGCAGCCGTTTCCCTCCTGCGAAGACGCTGTACCGGATCGCTTTGTGAATGTCTTTGGGATATTCGTCCTTGCGCGGCAAAAACCGGTCGAGGATGATATTGACCAGCTCCTGCTTCTCCTTGATGTCCCGTTTCAGTAACACACGACTATCCATTGTTCTCCTCACTCGCTGGCGGGCTGTTGAGATTGCCGGAGAGGATATTGATCCGCGTTTCTGCCGCTTCCAGTTTCATCCGACAGAGCTTGGCATAAGAAAGCCCTTCTTCATACAACTGGATCATATTGTCCAAACTGTCCTGGCTTTGCTCCAATTGCTGGACGATTGTCTCCAGCTTATGCAATGCCTGTTCAAAGCTGATGTCGCCGGGGTTTTGGTTTTCGAGCATCTCAATCCACCTAATGTAATATTGTATCCTATGCTAAAATGAATTTAATTTCTGTCAATTACAAAATGGATAAAATGGCCAAAACCTTTCCCGACTGCAAGCTGATAGTGACCTCCGAAGCATTGATCCGATTGCTGATCCCTCGCGATAAATGCTTGTAAAGTACCACATTATCCAGGGCACAATCCAGACCCGTGGAAGCAGTGAATTCCGCCGTTTCCGACCAGGCGATCAATGAGACGAGCGTCCCCACCGGATATGACCACTTTGTCTCCCGTTCCAGTAGCATCACCATCTGATCAGTACTCTCGATCCGGCATGACGCTCCCTGCGCCTGAGCCAGCAATAGGTTTTGCGCCAACGCCAGACAATGATCGAAGCGTCCCTGCAGATCGTTGCAAATAACGATGTTATGGATATTCCGCTCCAGACACCAGAGCAATGCCAGTTCGCTGTCGGTTTCGTCTTTAGCCACCGGATAGCGGATCACTTCGGTTTGATCCGGCACCATCGCCAATGCCCCGGGATCGAGCGAATCCAGATCACCGATCAAGACCTGCGGGATCAAACCCATTTCCAGCATCTTTGCCAAGCCACCATCTACCGCAATCAAGATATCATCGGCTTTGATGCTCTCATATCCGGTTACGGTCGCTGCAGGACAGTGATTGGTAAACAGCCAGGCAGTCGGTGTCATCGCGTTCCGCTGCTGTTTTGCGTGATCCGGAGTCATCGGATTGTGTAGAGGTCGGCGTCGATGCGGTTCAGATAGGCAAGCGGATTGACCTTGCTCCCGAAGAAGAGCACTTCATAATGCAGGTGCGGTCCGGTGGAAATGCCGGTATCCCCCATCAAGCCAATGATCTGCCCCTTCTTCACCGTGTCGCCAACCCTGACTTGGAAACTGTACAAATGAGCATAGCGGGTCTCATATCCGCCGGTATGCCGGATCTTGATCAATTTCCCATAGCCCTCGTCGTAAGAGGTTTCCGTCACCGTTCCCGCTGCCGTGGTATAAACTGGAGTGCCCACTGCATTGGCAAAATCCATCGCCTGGTGAAACTCCCATTCCCCGGTATAAGGATGGATGCGCATACCCCATCCGTCGCTGATCCTGCCAAACGTGGGATAGACCGATGGAACACCATCCGATGTCTCTGTCCGGTCAGGCATTGTATCTTCAAGCCCGCCCAACGCAGATGCCTGAACCGACCATACCCGTGCCAGATAGACCAGCTTCTGCTCCACTTCATAGATCCGCTGCTGAAACGCCGGATCCTGGGCAAAGGGTATGATCCTGGGCTTGCCTTCCACATAGGGCATGATGTCCGCCCCGAAATTCCCGGTCTTGATCCGGTCGGCAGAAATACCCTGACGCTCAAACAGTGAATCGATCAATGCCGCATAAACCTCGAACTTTGCCCTCAATTGCTCATTCTCGGCGGTGGTCCGTGCCAGTTCATCTCGTACGCTCCGCAGAGAAAAGACGCTGTACAAAAACCCAATCGAAAGTAGCAATAGAAGCACTATACCGATTATAGCCGCCACGACTAACTGCCGCGACAGAAAGAACTGCCGGCGATGACCGTCCATGCCATATTGCAGGGTCAGACAGTATTTGTTTGAGGGAATGTAGTCACCAAGCATATTTGATTTTGCTTTCATCCTCTTGATTTATTATGTAATTGCACCATGTGAGTAAGATCCGTTCCAATTTGCCGATGTTATTGGCATCCCGTAGGGGAATCGAACCCCTGTTGCGTGACTGAGAATCACGAGTCCTAGGCCACTAGACGAACGGGACACTCTAAACCACACATCCGGCTTTGCCACGGCCGGATGCAATCTGAATCTATATTGGCGACCCCTAGGGGAATCGAACCCCTCTTGCAAGAATGAAAATCTTGAGTCCTAACCGATAGACGAAGGGGTCGCAAATTTTTCTGGTGATCCAGGCTGGAATCGAACCAGCGACTCTCTGCTTAAAAGGCAGATACTCTACCGCTGAGTTACTGGACCGCATCTTCGCATCAGTTGTGCCACACAATTTACGCCACCCTTTTCTGTCAAGACCAAAATGAGCGATGCCCGATCAAGCCCCCGTCCTCAATTCTCCATCCTCAATTCTCTTTCTCCGTGGCGATCCGTGGATTCTGTGGTTTTTCCCATAGGGCGCTGAGGGAAAGCGCCCCTACATCTCAACCCTCTCAACCCTCTCAACCAACTCCCCATTCGTGATCATTCGTGGTAGGATCCCCCGTCATCCGGCTCTTTTCATGCACCATTTACACACTATACGCTTTTTAAAAGATCGATAGTCCTGCCATTCCATTGTTCCGCTGGCAGGTCTCTACCCCTTTATAGGTAGACAAATTTCCAAACTGTGGACAAAATACGCTTCATCCCGCTCAGGATAAGGGTAATCCTGCCTTCTGAGAATATCCGGACTCACACTTCACGGGTTTCTCTCTTGACAATAATACGGGATCAGGAGAATGAAAAAAACTCATGAACGTGGGAGGATAAAATGCAGTATATTGAAGTGACCGTCCATGATTACGATTCTTCGGAGTACCATTTCGCTTTTCCGAGGATCAGCAATGACGACTATGATCTATTTTGGAATCAGGCGGAGAAAGGTCAAACGATTTTCTCCCTCCTGGCGATCTACCCCTTGCATGATCTTGTGACCAGATACCCCGAATTCATTGATGCCTGGGTGCTCATGGGCTACAATTATCAGTCAATCGGGCGAAAGGTAGAAAGCTTCGCTTGTTTCGTTACGGCTTATTATTTGGGAAGATCAAGTTTGCCCGCAGGTTTCAATCCCAAGAAACACCGGATTTCATGGCTCGATATTGATAACCGACCCTTTCTTCGCGCTTGCCATGCCCTCGCCACCGAATATCTGGATCGGGAAATGCCCCAGGATGCCCTTGATCTGTATCTGTTTCTCCTCTCCGTCAATCCCAACGATAACCAGGGTGCCCGTGAAATGATCTGTCAGTGTTACCTCGCTCTCAAACAATACCGGGAATTCATCGCCCTCTACAAAAAGACCGAGGAATATGCCCTGCCGGCAATGGATGTATCCTACGCTCTTGCCCTGCACGCCAACGGAATGACCGATGATGCCAGATCATGGATCCGGAACTATCTGACGCAATACCGTTATTTCTGGAAGGAACTAAGCAAGAAAACGCACCGTAAACCATCCAGAATGACGGAAGATCTGGGTTTCATCTCTTTTGATGGGTCCGATGCTGCCTACGCCTATTGGAAAAATCACCATAGATACTGGTCGCAGGTCGATGGCGCCTTGGATCTCGTCCGGGAAGTGCTGGCGGAACAGAAAAAGCGATAAGATCCTTCTGCCTGTCAGATACCAGATTTAAGTGGGACATTGGTACCCACGTCATTCCAGACCCGAGCTGGAATCAGCCTCTGTTCCTCTGAACGCCCAATTCGTTTATTGCTCAAACCTCTATTCACTATTCTCCTACTACTTATGTCCAATTTTATCAGCTTTTTGGACAGATTGCCATTATAATCAGTATATAGACTATCTCTTGGGGTAACAATCAGTACATTGCCCATATTCTTTAGGAATGGCAGAGGAAAATTTGTGCTAGTATAATCCGCTGTTGAGTCCCAAATGTTGGTGTAAATTCCAACACATTGTTTCTCGGCTTAGACCATAGATCCTTTATGAAGCGTATAGAGTGTAATTAGTGTATGAAAATAAAGGTGAGTATATTAGCTTGAGCACATCATGTTCGGTCAATTTGTATTGGGATGTTTCCAATGGATTTGAACGTTTCACCGAGGTTTGAAACAATCGTGATGACCCAAAGCCCTTTGTGGGCGGCACAATACGAAGCCCCTTGTGGGCGATACCTTGAAAGGTAGGTGGTGGAGAGAAGCGGAACCCCTGCATCAGAAAAGGAATCATCAGAATTAGCCCCGGAGGGGCGATACAATACACCCCCCCCTGTGGGCGACA
>VGPI01000111.1 GCA_016875595.1 Candidatus Cloacimonadota bacterium | reverse complement strand
ATGGGGCGCTGAGGGAAAACGCCCCTACCTGAAAGCTGGATCGTAGGGTCGCTCTCTGCAGCGACCTATCTCCCAATGACGATTGCTGATCCATCCATGGGGCGCTGAGGGAAAGCGCCCCTACCTGAAAGCCGGATAGCGACACTTTGCCATCTTCCTCCTTGCTTGATTACCTTAGTATAACCTTAGTATAACCTTACGGTCGTAAGGTTATACTAAGGTTATACTAAGGTAATCAAGCAAGGAGGAGGAGAGAAAACTGGACTTCCTGCCCCCGGGATCTGCTGCGGATTTCTGCTGATTATCTTCCTCATATTCCAATCAGGGTTCATTTACTGGCAAAAAAGGGCGGACTGCTCCTGCAGTCCGCCCGGCATGATTTGAGGTTAATTGTATGGATCGATCAGGATCCCATCATTAATTTGATGTCTTCTTCCGGGGTCGTGGTTTTACGCAGTCCAAAGGCATCGATGATCACCTTTGCCACATTAGGTGAGAGAAATCCAGGCAACGTGGGACCTGCGATGATGTCCTTGAACCCCAGAGACAGCAGGGCAAGAAGAACGGCAACCGCTTTTTGTTCGTACCAGGCAAGATCAAAAGAGAGGGGGAGCCGGTTTACATCATCGAAGCCAAAGACCTCCTTGAGTTTGAGGGCGATGACGGCAAGCGAATAGGAATCGTTGCATTGACCGGCATCCAGGACGCGCGGGATTCCACCGATATCCCCCAAAGGCAGTTTGTTGTAACGGTATTTGGCACAACCAGCGGTCAGGATGATGGTGTCTTTGGGAAGGGACTGGGCTACTTCGGTGAAGTATTTCCGCGAAGGCATCCGACCATCGCAACCAGCCATCACGACAAACCTCTTGATGGCACCGGATTTGACCGCATCCACGATTTTATCGGCAAGTGAGAGCACGGTATGATGTCCAAAGCCACCCACGATCTCTCCGGTTTCCAGTTCATTTGGTGGGGCGCATTTCAAAGCGCGTTCGATCAGCGGACGGAAGTCCTTCATCCTGCCGGGTTTACGATCAGGAATGTGGACTGCGCCCGGATATCCCACCATGCCGGTAGTGAAAAGCCGATTCAGATAGGTGTTTTCCTTGCGCAAGGGAACGAGGCAATTGGTGGTCATCAGGATAGCGCCGTTGAAGTTCTCAAAGTCCTCCAGTTGATGCCACCAAGCCGAGCCATAGTTTCCGATGAAGTGTTTGTATTTCTTAAAAGCTGGATAATAGTGGGCAGGCAGCATTTCGCAATGGGTATAGATGTCCACTCCCTTGCCTTCGGTCTGGATGAGCAATTCCTCAAAGTCTCGCAGATCGTGACCGCTGACGATGATACCGGGGTTTTTCCCCACCCCGAGATTGACCTTGGTGGGTTCGGGATGTCCATAGGTCTCGGTATTGGCTTTGTCCAAAAGCGCCATGGTTTTCACGGCATGCTCGCCGGTTTTGATAACCAGGGCAGTGAGTGCTTCGGCAGAAAGGGAATCATCGATGGTGGCGGCAAGCCCTTCCATCATGAACTTGTTGACATCGTCATCGGAATAACCCAGCATGGCGGCATGATCGGCATAAGCGGAGATCCCTTTCAGTCCGTAGATGATCGCTTCGCGCAGAGAGCGGACATCTTCGTTTTCGGTACTCAGGACGCCAACCTTGAGTGCAAAGTCCTGATAGTCCTGGGGCTCCACCTGGAAGGTGACGGCAGCAGGGCACTGGGCGTTGGATTCATTACAGGTGATCCCGGTCAGGTCACAGAGTTCCTTCTTGCGTTTGTCCCGCAGGGCAATGGCTTCCCCGATCAGCTTGATAAAGACATTTTCGTCCCAGTTGGCATTAGTGATGGTACGAAAGAGACCCTGCATCACCGACAGCGAGTCCTCGGGATGATAGACGCCATGCTTGAGCAGGCGGGTGGATACATAGGCGATACCTTTGAAGGTGTGGATCAATAGATCCATCAGGTGAGCCAGCTTATCGGACTTGCCGCATACGCCACGCATCGTGCAACCCTTGTTGAGGGCGGTTTCCTGGCATTGATAACAAAACATACTCTTTGTTCTTCTCCTTTGTCTATTTAGTTTGGTTGGTTTCTTTTGGTGGGCGGATTGGAATCCGCCCCTACGGCTGTTTATGGACGGGGTAATTTCATGATCAGCACTCTGACCGGGGATTCGGTATAGTTATAAATACAATGGATGATATCTTTGGGGCTTTCGACGAGGGTGCCTGCGGGGCAAGGTTTGCGCTCGTCACCAATCTCGATGGTTGGCTCGCCTTCCAGTATGTAGAATACCACATTGACCGGCGTCGTGTGAGGCGTCAGATGGCACCAGGCATCCAATTGGAGATGGATGATCTGTCCCTCTTCCATATCATATAAGCGGTGGGCAGTGATCCCCTTGTCATTCATCAAGGAGTCGAGAGTTTCCACATTACGTGTGATCATTGGATCTCCCTTAGATGATGCGTCCATCTACGGAGACGATACTGACTTTGACGAAGTGGAGTTTGCCAGCTTGTTGCAGCGCTTTCTGAACGATCATTTCCGTTCCTGCGCAGCAGGGGACTTCCATCCGGACGATGGTGATGGATTTGATGGTGTGAGTACTGAAGATCATTGCCAGTTTCTCGATGTAGCGCTCCGGCTCACCGTCCAGCTTGGGACAGAAGGTGATCACAATTTTGCCCTTGAGGAAGCGCCGGTGAAAATCGGCATAGGCATAAGGTACGCAATCGGCTGAGATCAGTAGATCAGCATTATCAAAATACGCTGCCGAGGGGTTGAGCAATTTGAGCTGGACAGGCCATTGCTGAAGCTGGGAATTGATCTCCACTCCTCTGGCTTCGGCGACCGGTCCGGCAGTGGGACGATCGATACTTTTGGCATGGGTGCCGGGGCATCCGCAAGCCATGGTTTCCGGTTCTTTGAATTGTTCCATGTCATATCCTTTGTCTTTGAGGTATTGTAAGCCCTGGTTGTAGTAAGTAATCTCGCCGTGGTCTTTGAGGTGTTTGAGATGGGCATTGATGGTTGGGATGCCCTTGGTGACTAATTGTTCCATTACCAGGATCTCGTCATAGGGCTCTGCTTCCCGTTCTTCGATGGTGATGGCATCCTGAGGACAGGTTCCAATGCAGGCACCCAGTCCGTCACAAAAAAGATCGCTGATTAGCCGGGCTTTGCCATCGATCAATTGCAGAGCCCCTTCATGGCAACCGGTGATACAGGCACCGCAGCCATTGCATTTGTTCTCATTGATGGTGATGATCTGTCTTTTCATTTTGACTCCTTTATCATTTTTTCTATTGTATTCCATAGTTTTTCTCCCTCACTGGTCAGAGAGAAGGCGCGGGAGGATAGATTCCATTGAGTGATGAGCAGACGCATCGAACCAATGATAATCCGAAAGACCTGCAAGGCATCCAGATCGCTCCGGATTAGCCCGTTCTTTTGCGCTTCGGTGATATTCAAGATCACCTCATCCCGGTGGCTGTGCATGATATCTCTTACTTTGGAGATCAATCCGGGATCATTGCCAAACAGATCCTCCGAAAACATCACCCTTGCCAGTTCCGGCTGACTCTCAAACAAGCCATACCGGTCAAAGACGAAACGGCGGATCTTTTGCAGCGGAGAGACGTTCATTTGCTTGAGATTACCGATCACTTCGTCTGAAATCTGTTTGAAGTAAGCCAGGATAGTGTCGATCAATTCCGCTTTGCCGGTGAAATGACGATACAAAGCCGCTTCGGTCACCTTGACCTCACGTGCCAGGTTCTTTGTCGTCAGATCGCACATGCCCTTTTGGGCAATGATATTGATCGCGGCATTCACGATATCCATTTGTCGTTTCGTCATTTCCATTCGGTCTCCCAATGTAAGTAATCATTTACTGACACAACCTAATCGACCCCGTGTTTTTGGCAAGGGAAATGTCATATTATTTTTATATGTTATTCGCGGTGCTTTACTATTATGAGCGATAGGAGTGCATTTTGCTTCAGGTCACCAGATAGAGCAACCCCAGTTTTGCCCTTTTGCTTTTACGATGCTGATTGGGGCTCTTGATATTTCATAGTATCGGCGGACACTAAGTTTGGCAAAAACGGACACTAAGTTTGGCAAAAACCCCATTCATGATTGATTATTGCACTGTTTATGCCATACTCTTGTCTTTTTTATGGACACAAGTTTGGCACACTTACCCTACATTGGCGTGTAAGGTGACATCGTTAACGCGTAATATCCCTGGCTCACCAAGTCAATCAGCACGTTATACGTCCCAATCAATCCCCCGCTATGGTATGGTTTCACCTGCAGTACTATAGCCGTAAATGACGGTGGGTTATACTCCGTTTGCCCAATAATAAGCCGATCCGCTCCATACGGATAAAATGTCACCGCCTTCCCCACCAACAGCCGATATCCTACATACTTTGCCCATGTCACGCCCAAAGCCCTGATTTTTGCCCGCGCTCTTTCACCGCGCTCATCTATCGTCAGATACCCGGTAATAATTGACTCGTGAAGGATATAATCAGATTCATTCCAATCATACTCCACCACCGGAGTATCAATCTTATAAGTTGTTTGCCCATATACTATCTCCGGATCGGCTTTAAACACCATTTTAATACTCCACTTTGCTTACGTTTGCCGGTATCGACACGCTCAGCTTCAACCTTGACCTTGGCACTATCAATGTCGGATTAAACACCGTCTCCACTGTTTCCACCATTGCAGCATCCGGATCCGGATGCCTCTCCGCCATCACTCGCGCATACTGTCGTGCCCAACTATACTCCCAGGGATCTGTCAGTCCGCCAGCGCCAAAGTCAAGCTCTTCTCCGCTGTAAACACCACCATTCCGCTTCCGCCGCAACCCCACAAAATGCTTTGCAAGTGCATATGCCCGCTCATCCAGTTTTTCATCTTCTGGAGGCGCTTCCGGATAATACTCCTCGCTTGTAATCTTCCGCTCGTCACCTATCGGATAGTTAGACACATACCAGCCAAAGCCATCCTCCTCACCCACCGTTTTGACAAAATAAACCGTTGCTTTGGTATAATCAAACTCCTTCCTATAAGAGCACATAGAATAATCATACACGTCATTAACTGCCACTGCCATCCCCGTCTTTCGCCTTTGTATGATCATCGTATCGTCTTTCCATCGGTATTCTGCATTTAGCACCTGCAGCACCCGGCGAAAGAGCTCATCTAATGTCATGCTATGATATGGCTTATCGGTACTGTCAGCCCGCCCAACCATCTTTAACTGATGCCAGTTAAACGCCAATAATTCCAGATACACCTGCCGCCCCGTCTGTCCATTGTTGTCATACCACCAGAATCCGCTCACCTTCTCGCCATAGAGATCGCTACAATCAATCTTCAGCGGATCCGTGATGATCCCCGCCTTAATGACGCACATCTTTATCACGTGCGTCATGGTCACAAATGACCGGTATGGCAACGTCTGAAACACATTATACCGGATCGGTGTGACTCCGTTAAAATCCTCGCTCGGATAGTCGATCTCGCTATCTTGCAAATCCGTGCCGGTAAAATCCTTCACAAATAGATTCCGCATTCGATACACCGGATCTGCCAGATCCAGGATCTTCACCCGATTCCGATAATCAACCTCGACCTCTCGCACCTCAAACCGCGTAAACACCCCGTCCTCATCCGTTATCGTGACCTGGTCGCCCACTGCATATTCCTTCCCGCAAAAGATCACTGTCATGCGCGTTGTCGGTAATGTCACCAGGTTATCATACGTCGTATCGATCAGCGGGATGTCCAGCGATTGCACAACCTCGTTATTGATCGGCTCGCCGTTCAAATATACGTCAAGTGGCAAAGCGATACTCCTTCCCCATTTGCTCCTGACGATACTTCGTCCGCTCATGCTTCTCGACGCGCTGCTTAATGTCCCCTTCGCCTTCTATCCGGACGATGATCTCGCGATCAGCCTCGCCTATATTCATGTTGATCGCTTCCAAGAGCAGTATCATCCGCTCAAACGATCGTTCCCCGTTCACCAGCCCGCCGGCGGCGTAGTAATTGCTTACGTTCTGGATCGCCCGCCCGCCTGCGTTTATCGCTTCCAATAGAGGCAAATAACGCGCCGTAGATACCGCGTTGACGATATACTCCCCGTCACTTGCTAAGATCAAATTCTGATCATCCTGTGGCCCGCCCTTGCCCCTAAATAGACCGCCTCTTGCAAATTTCTGCGCTCTGATTATCCCGATCTGCACCGCTCCCATGCTCGCTACCACCGCCGCCAATATCGGTCCGATGATCGGTCCCATGGCCAGCGCCTTCGTCACGCCTTCCGCTATGTTCATCGTTGCCTGTCCGATCGCCAGTGCCTTGCTCAGGTTCCGGTATTTTTTCTCATCTGCCAGCGCCTGCTTCTCGATATTTTGCCGGCGCGCCTGGATCTGATCCTGTGTCCAGTTCTCCCGCGCCGCCGTCTCTTCCATCCGCGTTATGTCTTCCTGTTTCCGCTGCTGGCTCAAACTGATCATCCCGCTTGCCAGGTTGCTGGCGCTCGCCAGTATCCCTTGCAATGTCGCCTTCGTGGCTTCTACACGCGCCTGATCATTCGGATCATCCGGATCAAATCCGATCACCTGATTCCAAAACCAGTTTCCCTTCCGTGCCCCGGAATTCAATTGCGCAATCTCGATCTCGCCCTGAATCTGCGCGATCAGTTCCTTCACTCCTGGTAAATCCTGACCGAACTTGAGCAAATTATCTTCTAACGTATTGATACATATAGCCGAGAGGGAATTTTGGGCACTAATCTCTACACTTTTACTTTATTGGTGATCTGGTTCTTATTCACCTTAACTTTG
>VGPI01000110.1 GCA_016875595.1 Candidatus Cloacimonadota bacterium | reverse complement strand
AGGGGGAAGGGAAGGTGAAAAACAGGTCTTCTCAATGACCATCACAGTGATCATCGTTGGATATAGACCCATCCGGAGGGCAGGATAGGTGTCTCCGTGACAGTGGTTTACTGATAAACCGGCAGGATCAGGGGAGACTGAGCGCACTCCATCCGGGCTTTGTCCGTTTATCCATCAAGGGCAACGACGTACGGAAGCCAGGACGCCATCGGCGTGGATCGAGACGGGATCGAAGCAACAGAGGTCGTTTTCTTTTATAGGTCGCTTCAGGAGAGCGACCCTGGGAGGGGGTTTCGATCCTTCCGGAACGGGGATGTAAACCCGGAGATAGTGGTCGCTCAGGCATTCAGCCAAGCCATCGGAGATCCTTTCGACCAAACCCCTCAAGGGAATATTGCGGTCGATGATCAGGCGCCGGTAGGCAGCGGTTTTCAGTTCACTCAAAGCAAGGAGGCGTTCCACCCGCTCTTTTCTGATGGTGCCATGCACCCGATCCGGCATGGCGGCTGCCACGGTTCCGCTGCGTTTGGAATAGGGAAAGACGTGCAGATAAGCCGGCGGGATCGCCTTCAGAAAGGCGTAGGTCTCGTCAAATTCGGTTTGGGTCTCGCCGGGAAAGCCACAAATGATATCCAAGCCGATGGCGATATCCGGACGGGCTGTTATCAAACGCTGTAAAAGATCAATTATCAGCGTGATACCGCTGCGTCTGCCCATGCGCTGGAGCACTGATTCCGATCCGGATTGGATGGGGATATGGACATGCGGACAGACCTTTGTCGATGTTGCCAGGTATTCGATCAGGGGCTCCGTCCAGGTCTCTGGTTCCATGGAACTCAGCCGGATCAAGTCCAAGCCCTCGATGCCTTCCATGCGCCAGAGCAATCCGGCAAGGTCGGTCTCCTTGTCCTGATAGAGCCCGAGATTGACGCCACCGAGGACGATCTCACGGTAGCGGTTTTTAACCAGTAATTGTGCCTGTTCAATGACTATCGGAGCAGGACAGGAGCGGTTGTGCCCCCGGGCATGAGGTACGGCGCAATAATGACAATAACAGTCACAGCCATCCTGGATCTTGAGAAAGGCGCGGGTGCGTCCGAGCATGGTGGTGGTGTAGGCAATGGCAAAATCCTGATGGGTCATGATGTCCGAGAATTGGTAGGAAGTGGCGTCGAGCCATTGGCTGAGATCGGTCTTTGCCTGATTATCCACGATGAGATCGATCTCACCGAGCGCCATGATCTCATTAAAACTCCGCTGGGCATAACAGCCGGTAACGATGATGCGGGTGGAGGGATCGACTGCTTTCCTTTTCAGGGCTTTGCGGATGAGGTTGCGGCTTTTGAAGTCGGTGCGGTTGGTGACGGTGCAGGTATTGATGATATAAAGGTCGGCAGCATCATCGAAGTCAACGATGTCATAGCCCCTTGGCAGCAACTGACCGGCAATGGCGGCGCTCTCAAATTGGTTGGTCTTGCAGCCCAGAGTGGCGATAGCTGCCTTGCGGTTTGATGTGATCATAAGTCAAGGACAGGGATGGCCGGTCAGTCCTTACCGAATCGGAGTTCGGCATCCCGTAAAACTTGCCAGATGGCTTGGGCATACATGCGATGCTCAACGGTCTGAACTCTGCTGGCGACCTCAGCCGGACTCTGACAATCGCTGATCTCGATCTCTGACTGGAGGATGATCTGTCCCTGGTCATAGTGTTCATTGACCCGATGCACCGTGGCGCCGGAGACCTTGTCCCCGCTCTCGAATACGGCTTGATGCACGGCGGCGCCATACATACCTTTGCCGCCGTAGCGGGGTAAAAGGGCGGGGTGGATATTCAGGATCGGGATCGCACAAGCGCTGATGAAGGATGTGCTCAGTAGTTTGAGGAAACCGGCGAGGGAGATCAGGTCGATTTGATGGGAGCGGATCAGGTCAAGTAATGCGCTTTCAAAGGTCTCGGAATAGGGTGGAAGGGCATCCGCTCCTGCGGTTTGTCGTAGGGTCGCTTTCCCAAAGCGACCTATCTGACTGGGCGGAATGGCATCCGCCCCCATGCTTGATCTGTTATAGGAGATATGAAAACAAGGGATGCCAAACTCACGGCAGACATCGGTTACCGGTGCATCACGGCGGGTAACGACGCAGAAAGCGATCCCAACCGGAAGTCCATCACGAATGAAACCCTGCGCCATGGCGCGGAGATTGGAGCCCCGGCTCATCCCACTGGTCAGAACGGCTATACGGTAAGGGTGAGATGCAGTTCTTTCCATTGCTCCGGCGAGACCTCACTGGGTGCCCTGGTCATGAGGTCGGTGGCTTTGAGCGTCTTGGGAAAAGCGATCACGTCGCGGATCGATTCCGCTTTGGTCATGATCATAACGATGCGGTCGATCCCGGGAGCGATCCCGCCATGAGGCGGAGTTCCGTATTTCAAGGCATCGAGGAAGAAGCCGAACCGGCGGTGCAGGTCTTCCTCTTCGAAGCCGAGGACTTCAAATATCTTGCGCTGGATGTCGTAGCGGTGGCATCGGATACTGCCGGAGGAGAGTTCCATACCGTTGCAGACGAGGTCATAGAGCTGACCGTGGATGTCGCCGAGGCGGTCGGGATCGTCGAGCCAGGGGATGTGATCCACGTTGGGCATGGTAAACATGTGATGGGCAGGTTCCCAACGCTGGCGTTCATCATCGTAGGCAAAGAGCGGGAAATCGTAGATCCAGACGAAATTGTAACTATCTTCCGGAATGAGATCCAGCATCCGGGCAAGGTGGTTGCGGAGGGCAGACAAGACCTTACAGACCATCGACCAGCGGTCAGCAGCGAAGATGATCAAGTCGCCGGATTGGGCATTGACCTGGCGGATGATCGTTTGAGCAGTGGCTTCCGGGATGTATTTGCTGATGCCGGTCTCCAGCCCGCCGTCTCCCACTTTGGCAAAGGCGACGCCTTTTGCGCCGTTGTGTCTGGCAAGTTCCACCAGCTCGTCCTGTTGTTTGCGGCTGAGCTGACCGCCTTGGGAAACGCAGAGGCATTTGATCACGCCACCGCTGTCCAATGCCTGCCGGAAGACCTGAAAGCCGCTGTCTTGCAATACTTCAGTGAGGTCGGTGAGTTCAAGGGCAAAGCGGATGTCCGGTTTGTCGCAGCCATAGCGATCCATCGCTTCCTGATAGGTCAGACGCGGGAAAGGCATCGGGAGTTCAATATTCAAAACTGTGGCGAAGACATGGTGGAACAGCCCTTCCAACAGGGCGAAGATCTGTTCCTGAGTGACAAAACTCAGCTCAAGGTCGAGCTGGGTGAATTCCGGCTGACGATCTGCTCTCAGATCTTCATCACGGAAGCAGCGGGCGATCTGATAATAACGGTCGAAGCCGGAAATCATCAGTAATTGCTTAAACATCTGGGGTGACTGGGGCAAGGCAAAGAACTTGCCGGGATAGATCCGGCTGGGCACTAAGTAGTCCCTGGCGCCCTCGGGAGTGCTCTTCATCAGGATGGGCGTCTCGATCTCCAGGAAATCGTGCCTATCAAGGTATTCACGGATGGTGCGGACAATGTGGTAACGCTTGATGATGATGTCCTGCAGGTAGTTACGCCGCAGATCCAGATATCGGTAGGTAAGCCGCAGATCCTCTTCCGCCAGAGCCGCTGCATTGATCTGGATCGGCAAAGGCGGGGTGTCGTTCAACAGGTAAAGCTGATCGGCAAGGATCTCAAACCCGCCGGTGGGCGTATCAGGATTGATGTTTTGCGGATCGCGGGCACAGACCTTGCCGGTGACCGCGATCACATATTCATTGCGTACCTTTTCCGCTTTGGCAAAGGCAAGGGAATTTTCGGGAGGGATCAGGATCTGGACGATGCCACAGACATCACGCAGATCGACGAAGATCAGTCCGCCCAGGTCGCGTCGGCGATGCACCCAGCCCATCAGTGTGACGGTCTTACCGAGCAAGTCCATTCCGATCTCGCCGCAGCGATTGGTTCTTTCCATACCGGTGAAGGCATCAAGCATATGTTACCTCAATTCAATTTGATCTTTTCAAAGAGCGCATCAATGACCCTGACCCGGTCGCCCAGGGCTTCGATGGCGTAACATTTATCCAAATAGGCGTCTTCTGGATAGATCAGCCGGTTTTCCCGGATCTCCTCGTCCAATAGTTCAAAAGCAGTCAGAACCGGAGTGGCAAACTGGGTATATTCAGCATTGCGAAGAGCATTTTCCGTCTGCAGCAGGAAGTCGATGAATTTGTAGGCAAGCTCCTTGTTGCGCGAGGTCTTGAGCATGACAATGCTGTCCACCCACAAGGAGGCGCCTTCTTTGGGCAGATAAAACCCGATATGTTCGTGCATCTCCATCTGTTGCAAGGCGTCGCCATTGTATGCTTGCGCCAGCCAGGTGGTGCCGTCCGCCACTTCATTCTTGTAGGAATCGCTGTCAAACTGCGTGATATTCCGGTCCCAAGCCATCAGTGTCCTGTCCGTGGCAGCCATTGCTTCGGCACTGGTGTCATTGACCCCGTAGCCGTTGTAAATAAGTGCTGCTCCCACCACCTCCCGGGCATCATCGAGCATGGTGATCTTGTTCTTGCCGCTGAAGAAGCTATTGCCGATCAAATCCCAGGACTGGGGGGCGATCAGGGATTCCGGGACGTGGGTCTTGTTGTAGATCAAGCCGGTCAAACCCCAGAAATAGGGTACGCCATATTCATTGCCGGGGTCGAAAGCGCCGGCTTTCTTCAGCACCAGCGGATTGATGTTTGCATAATTGGAGAGTTTAGATCGGTCCAGGGGTTCGAGGAGACCTTTTTCTTTCATGATGGACACATGATCCCCACTGGGAAAGACCAGATCAAATGACTCTCGTGAACTGACGATCTTGGTTAGCATATCCTCATTTGAGCCGTAGGTGCTGTAAATGATCCGGCAGTTGTGCAATTCCTCAAATTCCTTGACCAGATCCGGATCGATATAGTCCGTCCAGTTAAAAATATAGAGAACTTGACCGGATTTACGGGAACATGATGCGAAAACCGAGAGCAGTAAAGCCATCGTTATGAGTGCGATCATAATGCGTTTCATTCTTACCTCACTTTGGGTTGTGTTGGATTTCCTGGATTCGGGCATCGTCCAGCCCCTTGCGCAGATCGACGAACTGGAGTATGATCCAGCCGAGAATAAAGAACAGCAGCAGGGACAGGATCGACCAGCGAACCGAACCCGTCTTATGAGCAATGTATCCATAAACCAGAGGACCGATAATTGAGGACAGCCGTCCGGTCAAGGTATAAAATCCAAAGAACTCCGCCTGCTTGCTTTTGGGAGTCAATTGCGAGAGCATAGTCCGGCTGTTTGCCTGGCTGCTCCCGATTGCCAGACCAGCCACCAGTACCGCGATATAATAATGCCAGGCATTGGTGGCAAAGAAGGCAGCCGCGATCACCATTACCCAGATCATAATCGATATATTGAGTGAGAGCTTCACCGTGGTGGCATCTGTGAGCCAGCCAAAAACCGCCGCCCCGATGAATGAGGTCAATTGCGCTACGATGAAATAGACGATCATCTGGTTCTGATGGATGCCGAAGCGTTCATTTCCATAGATGGAGGCAAAAATGATCACCGTCAGGATACCGGTGTTGTAGATCAGATAAGCAAACAGGTAGCGAAACAATTCCGGTAGTCGGGCTATGTTTTGTACCGAATAGGAAATGCGATGCAAAGCAACCCGGAAATAGTTCGTCCGCCGGGAAGGACGCCTGACCTCCTTCAGCCAGAAGAAAGTGACCAGCGAGAAGAGCAGGAGGTGCAGCGCTATCGCCGGAAAGACGAGACGGACATTCAGATTGCCCGTCTTAGTAAAACTATTGATGATCGGCAGCGAGATAGACAGCGCCATCAGCCCGCCGATATAGCCAAAAGCCCAGCCATAGCCGGAAACCTTGCCCATATCCTCATCACTGGTGATCTCGGGCAGAAAAGCGTCATAAAAGACATTGGCGCCATTAAAGCCATAATTCGCCACGATAAAAAAGATCATCCCCAGCATGATATCGCCGGCACGGACAAAAAACAGCAGCGCGGTGAAGATGATGGTGATATAGCAGTTGAAGAAGAGGAATCGCTTTTTTGCCCGGGAATGATCGGCAATGGCACCAAAGACCGGCGAAGTGATCGCCACCAGCGTCATCGAGATGGCAACCGCCCGACCCCAGAGCATCTCACCATAGCCCTTGGTCGCACTATCCACCACGACATTGATAAAATAGACGCTATAGACCACGGAAACGATGATCGTGGTAAAGGCAGAATTGGCAAAGTCATAAAACATCCAGCCGATCGTGCTTTTACTCAGTTTCACTTACTTAACTCCCGTTGTGGTGCATAGCTTGGTGATCAATGGTGAGACATGGCAGATCATTCCACATCCGGCGGATACTATCGTTGGGGGACGCGATGAATACCTGGTAGGGACACTGGATCAGTCCTTTCACCAGTTGTATGTTTTGATCATCCAATTCAGCCATTACATCATCAAACAGCAGTATGGGCTGGATATGGGTGATCCGGTCGATCAGGCGGGCATGAGCCATTTTGATCGCTATAATCGCCAATCGCTTCTGACCCTGGGAGCCGTAGAACTTCATTGGTTTATCATCTAAGGTGATGGCATAGTCATCAAGATGTACGCCTAACATACTTCGCTGGATCGCTTTCTCACGATGTCTGATCTGCCTCAATGCCTCTTTCAGGGCATCCATATCCGGCTCTGCTCCCATCCATTTATAACCGGTGGGTTGGGCACTTATCCCAAGTAAACCGATCACCAGCCTGAGTTCATTCCGATAAAGAGCCAATTCATCATTGAGTAGTTGGAGATACCGGTGCCGGTAAATCATAACCTTGATCATGGCAGCGATGTATCGCGTATCCCAGTATTCTT
>VGPI01000109.1 GCA_016875595.1 Candidatus Cloacimonadota bacterium | reverse complement strand
TTTTGGACACTATATGGCAGTTTTACGGATACCCGCTGTCTATTTATCAATGATTTACGATTACAAAACGCATATATTCGGGTTTTTTTAGCTCAAGTTCGGATAAGGGCACAATGACGGCGTCTCATACGTTCATCATACGGTTATCCAGCTGCCTGGTCAGATTGTTAATAGAAGGGGAATATAGCTTCAGAATAGGTTAGTTAAAGTGATGCTTAAATTATTATATCTTAAGTTCAATTTAAGCATCTCATTCCATTTGTAGTGACTGGTATTCAGGTATGTTTCATCGATGAGACGCCAATGCCAGTTTCCCAAAGGGATGCCCGGAGTATTTATTCTGGCTTCCGTCCCCAGTCCCAGTATATCCTGGAAAGGCACGATCGCCAGATGGCAAGGCGAGGCGTAGGCAATATCGATCAGATGCCAATTAACGTCGGTTAACGGGTCAGTGGGCAGAGTATCGATCCGGTGGGAGCGCTGGAGATATTCGTGGATGATATTCGCCTCCGCAGCCCCGGACTCGATCAAATGCCGGTACCAGCCCATGATCGTATCATTGTCATGAGTACCGGTGTAGATGATCCGGTCTTCCGGATACTGATCCGGATCGACCGCCGGATTGTCAAAACAGAACTGCAGGATGATCATCCCCGGCAGGGCATATTTATCCCGGATACGGCAGACCTCGGCATTAAGAATACCCAGGTCTTCAGCGATAAATCGGGAGCGATCATAGCGGCTGAATAAGGCAGCAAAGAAGATCTCCGCCGGAGCTGGGATCCATCTGCCATTAACAGCGGTTTCCTCGCTGGCATCAATACTCCAATAGTTGACATAGCCGATAAAGTGATCCAGACGCAGCAGATCATTGTATTTCAGAGCGTTACCGATGCGTCTCAGCCACCAGTCAAAGCCATCATTCTGCATCACATCCCATCTGAATGTGGGATTTCCCCAGAGCTGACCGGTCTCCGAAAAGGCATCCGGCGGAACTCCTGCCACAGTACGCCGTTTGCCTTCGTCGTCCAGATCAAAGAGCTGCTGATTTGCCCAGACATCGGCGCTTTGATAAGAACAATACAGCGGTAGATCGCCGATAAGTTTGATATCCAGAGATCTCAGATATTGATGCAGGCGATGAAACTGGTCTTCAAAGATCGCTTGAAGAACGGCATAGTAGCTCATCCGCCGGGAATACTTGTGCCAGAGCCGGTCATATAAAGCTGCCGAATAGGTTCGATGCTCACCCAGCCAGTGATACCAGTCATCGTTCCCATAGATCTCACACAGAGTCACATAAGCCAGAAAGGGCTTGAGATCAGATGAGTTACTCTCAATATAATCCTCTATCCCAGTCCTCTGCAACCAGCATTCCACGGCAGTGGTAAAGAGGGCATCCTTGGCTTGGTAAACGGAAATGTAATCGACTTCAGCGCTATTTGGCAGACGGGCAGCATCCAGCTCGGAACTCGAGACCAGACCATCTTCAAAGAGCAGCTCCGGACTGATCAGATAAGGAAAAGTGGCAAAAGCTGAGATGGGATTGTAGGGCGAATTGCTATAACCGCACCAATTCAGGGGGAGGATCTGCCAATACTTCTGACCATGTTCGTGTAACAGATCGGCAAATCGATAAGCTGTCTGTCCCAAGTCCCCGATCCCAAACTCCGTGGGCAGTGAGCTGATATGCATCAGGATGCCGGCACTTTTCATATCAAGTAATAGATCCGGTTGATACACATTGACATCAGCGTCTTTTGATCGGCGGCAGTGAGCTTGAGTTTGGAATCAGTATCCATGAGGGTATCAAAAATATCGGCATATTTCTCAAGCTGGAATTTCTCACTTGCCTGGAGATACAGATTCCGCTGAGAGTCGAATACGTCCTTGAGATGCGATCGTGAGATCTCATTGGGTGTAATGTGTTTCTTTCTCAGGAGGGCGATGCGCCAAAGGATCATAAAAAATCTATTGATGGTAGCCAGGGTGGGAATGGCATCACCACCGGTATCTAGGGCATCCTGGATCGTCGCCATCACTTGTCCGGGGTTCGAACTGAACAGTGCTTTATACAGATCGCTGAGTGAACTGGCACGGGAGGAACCAATGCTGGAGAGAACGTCACCGATCTCGATCTGCCGGTTGTCTGATATCAAAAGCAATACCTTCTGCAGTTCATTATCCGCGCTTTTATAGTCCAGTTCCACCCTCTCCAGAAACTCCTGTCTTGCCTCGGGGCTGATCGTCTTTTTGAGATGGCGCAATTCACAATCGAGCCATTTGCCCAGATCGCTTTGATTCCTGGGGGGATCACACGTGATAGTCAGAGAATTGGCGGTGATCGTCTTCCAGGCGCTCAGGCGTCTATCCACTGAGGTCGCAGAAATGACCAGGATCAGATCTTCCGACGGTGAGGCATAATACTCGACCAGAGGAATCAGGACATCTGCCTTGATCTGGTCGGAATTCTTGATGAACAAAACCTTGGTTTCGGCAAAGAGGGAATATGAATCAAGGTGGTCTCTGAGTTCCGCCACTTTGAGTTCATCACCCCAGAGAACTACAATTTCCGCCTTATACTGTGCTTTCATGGCATTGCGAAGGAATCCATGCACCTTATCCATCAGGAATTGCTCGCTGCCCACCACCAGAAAGGAACGGATCGAGTGATCCGGCGGCTTGCCGGATACCAGGGATTGGGCGTCGATCGATCGGTTGCTCATAACAGAACGAGCTTGACTATGGCAGCACCGGCGATCAACCAGCAGTAGAAGGCAAAATACTTCAGTTTACTGCGTTGGATCAGCGCCAGCAAAGCAGCGATCACCAAATAACCAGAAACAAAGGCAGCAACAAATCCACCCAGATATTTGGTCAACATGGCAGGATCCAGTCTGACCAGGTCGGACAGGGAAACCAGATTAGCGCCGATTATCGCCGGAATGCTGAGCAGGAAAGAGAATTGGGCAGCATCACGCCGTCTGATGCCACTGGCTAAAGCCATCGAGATGGTGGAGCCCGAGCGTGATATACCGGGGATCATGGCAAAACTCTGAGCCAGTCCGATCAATATGCTCCGCCAGAAACCCATGGAAAAAGCGGGGATACCGCTATCCTTCACCAGATCTGAAACAAACACGATCACTCCGGTCAATATCAGCATAATGGCAACCAGTAGCGGATCGGAAAACATCAGTTTGATCGGGTCGCCGAAGAACGTGTAAACCATAGCCGTCATGATCGTTGCCATGATCAGGTAAACAATGATCAGTCGATTATGACGATGGTTGCTACTGGATACGTTACCCTTCCAGTGAAACAGCGCTGCGATCAAATCCCAGATCGTTTTGCGGAAAAAGACCAGCACAGCCAGAACCGTGCCCAGATGGAGAAAGATCTCAAAGGTGATATCCTTGCTGCCTTGAACACCCAGAAAGTGCTGAAACAATACCAGATGTCCGGAGCTGCTGACGGGCAGGAATTCGGTCAAACCCTGAATTATCCCGACGATCACTGACATGATGAAACTCATATCCTATCCTTATATCGATCAACTAATTGGCGGTAACTTAAAGGCGCTCAGTCTGGAAACCGGTACGATCACGAATCCTTCCTTCTTGAGACGCCGGATAAACTCCTGGAGATACTCCAGATGCTTCTCGGTATGACAATGAGTGATCGCCACGATGTATTGCCGGTTCGATGCCATCTGGATGCATTGCGCCAGTTTGGCTTCCATTGATTTGCTACTCAGATCAGGGGCATCGAGAAACACATCGTTGCGGAAGGAATCTACTCTCATCCGCTGGGCAACTGTATGTGCCACAGAAACATTGGATGTCCGGCTGTCCAGTAAATACAGGTCATGCTCTTTCAAGACCGACATCACCGCCTGCATCGTGGTTTCATCGGTGGTGGCAAAACTGCCCATGTGGTTGTTTATCCCCTTGCAGAGATGCATCTGGCTGATAAAGCGTTTCATCAGACGTCGGATCTCATGTTCCTTAAGATGCACGAAGACGGCGTTTTTGCCTGGATTGACCCGGGGATAGCCCAGGGGCTCCATCGGAACGTGGATCAGGCATTCCCGTCCCATATTCACGGCGGTCTGCATGGTCTGCACACTATTCGGTTCCTCGGGGAAGATGGCAAAACAGACCTCGATATCGATCTGATGAAACTGCCGCAAGAGGTCGCCGCTGATATTGCCAAAATCATCTACCACGATCGCTATCACCTTGTCCGCCACTTTGTTCTGGTAGATGGAGTCATCAAAAAACAGCTCCAGGTTATAGGTCGTTGTTTTCTCCTGATCGGAGAATTTCAGGTATTGACGGCGATTTCTTTCCTCCCCGGAGATCAGCTTGCCTTGTTGTTTTTCCACTTCGCCTTTGAAGATCATGTTGGCGAAGGTGAGATCAACGGTATTGGGATCAAGCGGTAAGCGGTAATTGACATCATTGCCTTTGGCGGATCTCCGGATCGACCTCTCCGGGATGCCAAGTTTCACTGCGGCGGTCTGGATTGCATGATCAAGACCTTCCTCCTGTGGAGAGGTTTGTTGTATGTCCGGGTCTGTTTTTGATCTACCGCTGGTTTTCTTGGGTGTCTGTGAAGTTCGGCTGTCTTTATCTGTGTCCTCCACATACATATCAGCGCTTCCAGGAGGAGTAAATGGCTTGATGATCCACCAGATGACGATTACGCAGGCGAGGAAGAAAAATACGTAGATCGGCAGTGAACCGGCTTTGGACCGTTTCCCTCTGCTTAGTTTTCGGGGTCGTGGGGCTCTACTGCGATAGCGTGGCATAGATCATCCCAGTTGTTTTGATCGGGGTTTTATCCGCAGAGACAGATGATGAAACAGATTGATGACCGGTGCGAACAGGAGATTGGAGACAATGTAAGCACAGAACAGGACGAAAACATTGTACAATAGATCAAGTGGCGTCCGAACCCGAGCAACCGTAAACCGGACAGGCATCCCGGCCAATTTATCCAAATACATGGCAAAGGGTTCTAAAAACAGATATACCACCCATTTGTACACATGCACCGAAACCAGGATCAAGCCACACAGCATCAGGGTATGGAGATAAAACTCCCGCCGGTGGTGTCTGATATACAGAAGCAGGACGGCAATGCTCCTTTTGGGGGATCGACCGCTTTTCATCGTGTGTTTCAGCCAGTAATTCCGCAGGTGTTGATACAGGATCAGCCCGATCGCCATAAACTGGAATATCTTCAGATAAATGTAGTGCAAGGGCAACTGGATGGAATAAAAATAACGTAAAAACGCCGTCAATACATACACGACCATAAAGCTGAAGATGATGACCAGGAGCAATTCGTGGATCCCCAGAATATAGTCGTAAAGCCACTTGGTGCGTTGCTCCGGAATGAGATCAAATGCTTCCAGGGCAACGCTTTGCTTGATGATTAGAAATACCAGGAACAGGAACAACAACAGGAACATGATCAATGGAATGTAAAATAACTGGCGGGTGAACAAACCAAGAAACCATAGTCTCAGCGAGTTGTCATCAATCAGGAAAAGAACGGTCGTAGGAACCAGAAACACCTGAAGTCCGTTCCATTTACCAAACAGAACGGACTTGATAGCATTAAGCGCTTTTATTGTTCCTGTCATCATTTTATCCCCTGATTCTCATCAAAATTGACGCGTTGGTGAAGAGCGTGTATTTGTCAATGATTATCACTTTCACCGGTATTCATCGCATACAATGTTGGGTTTATCCTGTAGCCGCTTCACATCTCCTCCCTGCTTGATCACCTTAGTATAACCTTAGTATAACCTTACGATCGTAAGGTTATACTAAGGTTATACTAAGGTGATCAAGCAGGGAGGAGATGTGGTATTTCCAGGGACTTTGATCAGTTGAGAGTCGTGCGGGATCATCCAGAAGAAAGCGTCGGATATCAGGTTTTCCCCATGTAGCACCTGAATTGTCTTCCCTCTTTCACCGCCAGTCACGTTGTGCAGGTATGGTGATCTATCAATGCTGAGCAATAAAACACTTGACCGTATCGACCCATAGACTAAAATGGTCGGATAATGTCTATGATAGGCATAACGCCATAGATTACATAGAGTTAGATTCAAAGCCCCGGATTCCAGAAAAACCTGGCAGTTGCTGAGACAAAAGGTGACATTAGAATGAGTGAAAAAACGGACAAAAAACAGAGAATCTTGAATAGTGCCATGGAGTTGTTTCTCCGCTATGGTTATCTCAAGACCTCGCTGGAAGACATAGCTCACAAGGCAGGATTTGGTAAAGCCACGATCTATCACTATTTCCCCAATAAAGAAGTGCTGTTCCTCAGTGTGATGGAGATCAAATGCGATGAGCTTTTTATTGCGATGCGTGAGATAATCGATGCGGAATCTGGATTTGAGGAAAAGATCGCGGTATTTATCCGCACTCCCGTGAAGCTGTTGTATGAGCACCTGCCGGTAATGCTGGAGGGCTTGAACCAGATCCCTTACACCTATCAGACCATGGTTGTGGAATTTGGTCAATCCGTGCGTATCCGGATGTGTGATCTGTTGACGGAAATACTTGCTTACGGCAAGGAACAGGGCATCCTGGCAGGTTTTATCGATCCCGTCAGGTTTGTGGCGGTAGTTTATGACTGGCTGCTACTGGGCGATCCCAATGTTAAGATCACCAATGCCCGGGAATTGATCAGGAAAGTGGACGAGGACAATGAAACAATCACTCAGATCGTATTGTATGGAATTATCAAACGAGGTATGGAATGAAGCGACTACTAAGCATGATGATGATACTCATCTTTCTGGCAGGGTTGTCCGCGATCACACTGGATGAGAGCATCCGGATGGCGCGGCAGAACAACAAGACCCTGCTGATGGCAAAGGAAGACATTTACAAAGCGGATAACCAGTACAAGGAAGTAAGGGGATATCTCCTGCCCCAGTTGAACCT
>VGPI01000108.1 GCA_016875595.1 Candidatus Cloacimonadota bacterium | reverse complement strand
GGCATCCAAACCCTGGTTGAGTGCGGTCTCCAGTTCAGCAAGACGGGGATCGAGTGCCGCATATCTGGAGATACGGCTCAGAGCAGCACATATCTGGTCAAAAACGCTGTTCTCCGTCTCATACAGGTCATGTTGTAGGCCTTGGGTAAGTTCATTGATCTCATCGGCTTTGCTCAGCAGTTCAAATTCTTGTCGCCAGCGTTCATCTTCTCCATCGGTAAGATTGGCTTTGTCAAGTTCATCGGCTTGAAACCGGTACAAGTCCATCATCTGAGCTTGCTTCAGCTGGTGTTCCTGCAGCTCTTTGAGCTTGCGCAGCTGCTCATTCAGGAGATGGTAGGAAGAGCCAAAGCTCTCCACCAGTCCTGAGTGTCCGGCGTATAGATCGATGATTCGCAGTTGGTAATCATCGTTCAGAAGCTGCTGTTGATCGCGTTGATAATGGAAATCGATCAGAAACGGTTTGATCGATCTGACCACGGATTGGGTGCTTCGCCTGCCGTTCACAAAGTAACTCGTTCTACCTTCCGGATTGGTTTCCCGGGCAATGATAAGCTCGTTTTCGGTATCGATCCCGACTTCATTCAGGAATTGTTGAAGGGGATTTGCGGGGTCAATTGCCCAGACCGATTCCAAATAGACCGGGTGTTTAGGATCATAGGGTTCGGCAGGATTGGCACTGGCTCCGAAAATCATCGCTATGGCTCCCACCAGCACTGATTTACCTGCTCCGGTCTCACCACTGATGGCGGTCATCCCTTTACCGGGTGCGAATCGGGCTCCTTCCACAAAGAGATAGTTACGGATGATCAGTTCGTTCAGCATCAGCGTCCCAAGTGCATCTTGTTGCGCAGGATCTTGTAGAATGTGCGGTTGGAGAGCTTGATGAAGGACACGGTGGGTTTGGCAGCACTGACGATCAATTCGTCATTGGGATCGGCTTGGATACAATTCACGCCATCGATCTGCAACCAAGCCGGCTGAGTCAAACCATGGATGCGCATTATCAGCTTGCCCTCAGCGGGAAAGACCATCGGTCGAATGGTAAGATTGTGCGGATTGAGCGGACTGATAACGATTGCTTTCATTTGTGGTGAGAGAATCGGTCCTCCCGCCGACAAAGAATAAGCGGTGGAACCGGTGGGCGTTGCGGCGATCACACCATCACAGCGGCAGTCGAATACATAACGGTTGTCGTGATAGATACGCACCTGGATCAAGCGAGGAGTATCTGCTTTATAGACAACGGCATCGTTCAATGCCAATCCCTGATATACGATCTTGCCATTTCGCCGGAGCTGACAATTAAGCAGCATCCGGTGCAGCAGTTTATACTTGCCGTTAAGCAGATCCTGAAAGGACTGACTGATCTCGGAGAGGGTCGTCTCTGACAGAAAACCCAGATAACCCAGATTTATCCCCAGGATCGGGGCATCGGTTTGCAAAGAGAAATCCTTGGTGCGCAGGATCGTTCCATCACCACCAAAAACCAGAATACAATGCAAAACTGGTGCTTTCTTTGAGCGGAAGGGATAGGGTTCAATGTACCCAGGCAGAGCTGAGTTTTCAGGACAGGCATGATAGAAACGGATGCCGTATAGATGACACAGAGCGTCCAGTAGTTCCAGTATATCTTTGTTCTGATAGAAGTCAGGGTGAAGCACCAAGCCAAAACAGGTCATAATGAGTCCATTATTCTCAGATAAGATAGATAGCGCTCAAGGGGTAGCGCACCCTGATCAAGGGCTGCCTTGACCGCACAATGGCTTTCGTGAGTATGGGTACAATCCCGAAAGCCACAACTATCCGTCAAGGGATGAAATCCCGGAAAGACGGTGGGGATCAGTGATTTATGATTTTGATGGAGAGTGATCGTCTTGATGCCGGGCGTGTCGATCAGATGACCGCTAAATGACCAAGGTAACAGGATTGCCTGGGTGGTGGTGTGCTTTCCCTTTTCGTTGTAATTGCTGATCTCGGCAGTAGGAAGTTTCAACCCGGGTTCCAGATAGTTGATTATGCTTGTCTTACCTGTACCCGACTGGCCGGTGAACAGGGAGTCCTGGTCTTTGAGTCGCCTTTGCAGATCTTCCATGCCTTCGCCGGTAGTAGCCGAAACAAGCAGGACCGGGATCCCAATTTGACGATAGTAGGCAGCAATTTCCTCTGCCTCAGACCGGGCAGCATCAAATCTGCCATCTACATCTTCCGCCGCGGCGTTGTCGCACAGATCCATTTTGTTGATACAGATGAGCGGATCGATCTTAAAGAGCGCCGCTGCGCATAGATAGCGATCAATTAAACCAGGCTTGATCATCGGCTTGCGGATGGAGACCGTGATGATCACCTGATCTATGTTGGCAGCGATAATGATCTCTTTCTGGAAGGTGCCGGTACCAAAGCGCGACAGTTTGTTCTTGCGAGAGCTGACGGTCTCGATCCGATAAACCGGAGCCGAGGTAAAATCCACATCTACTTTATCGCCAACCACTGCCAACCCCTTGGTCTGCATCCGGTATTGCTTTAATCTGCCGCTCAAAATGCAGGAGTATTGCAGTCCATCCACCTCAACGATATAGGCATAATTGGATTTGATCTCGACAATCCTGCCCGGCTTGAGATCCATACCTTCTTTATAGCTGACAACGCTCCGTTCTTCATTGCGTTTACACTTGTACGACTCATCAAAGGACAGGTCGTCAAGAATCGCATCATCCGGTATAATGACCTGGGTCAACCGGACTGAATTCCGCTTGTTTTTCTTCTTGTCCTTCTGTTTCATCTATCTGAAGTAATACATATAAAGCGCTTAGTTTCTCAATAGGGGTCTGATCTCATGAAACAGGTCGGCATGGTCACGGATCAACCGTTCATTACCCAGCACGCAGTAATGGTTTTTACTCATAATGGCATGGATGAGATCAGCATAGGCACGGATATCCAAAATCGAGGTGGACAGTACCTCATCCCGTTCCTGTTGCCGGTCTGCGTCGGTAAATCTGATCATATACTGCTCATCTGCCTTCAGTCCTTTCTCTTCATTGGACAGGGGTACATCCAGTGTGGCGATCGTACCGATGATATATTTCTCCAGATCCCGGTGAGAGCAGTCAAATCGGCGCAGATATTCCGCAGCGCCATCATACACATCCAAGCTATTGACCAGATTGGGGTCACGGTAAGAGCAGAAATACTGGAATCCAGCCAATGAGAAGCTGGCAAAGGCACCATAGGCACCGCCTTTGACCCGCAAGTTCTGGTACAGATAATCACGGCTCAGGATGTTCTTCAAAACGTGTAACTTGCCGGAATATGAGAAGCCCTTGCGGTAGAAATTACCGCCTTTGGCGACAAATTGGACATTGATCGGCGCCGCGAGTCCCTCGTTGAAGTCCTTGATAGTGAAGAACGGTTCGATCGGAGCATAGGACTGAGGACTGATGTTTGCCACGAGAGTACCGAGTTGATCGAATGCGGGTTGGATGGTGTCCGGGTCAGCGGTTATGCTGATGATGAGGTTATGTTGCGTGAAAAAGGTATTCTTCACCCATCCCAATTCCTCAACGATCATATCATGTTTGCCATCATAGTCCTTGAGCAGGTCGCTGAGAAAGCCATAAAACTCCAGACCGCTGATCCGGTCCTCCCAGTTATGATAATGGGACAGAGGACTCAGCATTCGCGTGATCGCGGTATGATGACCGTAGGAGATGAGATAGGTCTCATAAAATGCCTTGGTTTCGCTGATGATCTGATTGATGCGCTGGATATCTTCAAACTTGGGACGCAAGGCAAGCTCCGTGGCTAATGCCATCATATCGCCCACTTTACTCTTCAGCGCTTTTCCCGACAAGCGTAACTTGAAAAGGATCTGATCCGGATCTTGGAAATCATTCATCAATTCAGGAGTGATACTGATGCCTCCGGTATGGATGCCGATCTGATTGGATAACTCGGCATAGCTATAGTTTTCAGTATCCATCCGCCAGCAAAGAACACAATACAACGCTATCCAGGGCAGGTCTTGGGTCTCGGCATGTGCCAGGTCAAAGTAGCAATTGAAATAGACAATTCCATTGGTCGTCTGCGGGTGTTTTAGTAGCGTAAATTCTCTCCAGACCTCAGGCTCGGTGGCGATAACCTGAGTCTGGGGATCGATCTCATCCAAACTGAGAAAGGGGATTTTTGCCAAAGCTGCGGGGTCTTCCGCAGCTTCCTGCCAGGAACGTAGCTCCTGATTGGTCTTGATCAGGAATTCCACGCCCTTGGGTTTCAGTTGTTGCTTCAGCTCAGTCAGTTCCTTTCGGAGAAGGGCATCCATCTCGTCATTCAAGCCCGGCTGGGGACGCAGGATAACCGTGCTGCTATGTTTGTTGGTCAGCAGTGCCCGCTGGATGAGATCTTCAAAGTAGGTCTGGGTCAGCCCTTTGCGGACTTCTTTCAGGAGTGGTTCAAAACGCAGATACAGAAGGGGATCCTCATCATAATTCCAGGCATTGACAGCAGATAATAAATACGCCAGCCCTTTGGGGTAGTGCGGGCTATCTGCTTCACGCAGGTCAAACTCCCATTTATTGATGACCGCCTCGATCAGTCCCTTGTCCAGACCATCAGCCACTATCTTCTTTAATGTCTTGCGGATCAGTTTTTCCAGTGGTTCCAGATTCTCTTTCGCTGCATTCTTGAAGATCAAGCTGAAATGAGGTTGCTGCGTAGTAGAGACCGATGCCCAGGAAGCTTCTGCCAGACCGGATTCGAGGATGGCTTGTTTCAAGGGAGATGCCGGAGTATCCATCAGCACTTGTTTGAGTATCTCCAGCGCTGTGTAGTTCTGGGGATCGAGCATGGTGCCATAGGTGTAATTGACACTCAGGTAATACTTACCGTCCGGGGTGTCCTCATTTCCCAGGGGATAAGGGACTTCGATCCGTTTCACTTTGGAGAAAGCGGACTGCATCGGGATCGGATCCGGGTTGCTTCCGAAGGGCAGCTTTCCTTCAGTGCTAAACTGGGACAAGTATTTATCATTCATCAGTTCCATCGCCTGATCCGGATCAAGGTCACCATAGAGGTAGATCATGCAATTGGAAGGATGATAGTATTTCTGGTGAAAAGCGATGAATTGCTCAAAAGAGAGCTGCGGAATGCTTTCCGGCTTGCCTCCGGAGACAAAGCGATATGGGGTATCAGGTAATTGAGCACTGGCAATAGCTTGATGGATCAACCGTTCCGGGGTGGAGAAAGCGCCCTTCATCTCATTATAGACCACACCATTGATCCGGATATCCTCTTGTTGGTCAAAGATCTCATGATGCCAGCCCTCTTGAGCCAGGATACTGGGTTCATCATACACTTTGGGATAGAACACAGCGTCCAGATAGACATGCATCAGATTGAGGAAATCCCGGGCATTGGTACTGGCAATGGGATACATGGTCCAATCGCTGTTGGTAAAGGCATTGAGAAATGTATTGAGGGATCCCTTGACCAGTTCGTTGAAGGTATCGCGGGAGGGGAAGTTTCTTGATCCGTTGAGCACTGAATGTTCCATTATATGTGGGCATCCGGTGTCATCTTCCGCCCTTGTACGGAAAGTAATGGCGAAGACCTTGTTGGGATCATCGGTTTTTAGATAGAGGAGTCGTGCTCCGCTTTGCTGATGACGATAGGTAAACGCCTCGGCATGTATCTCAGGCACGTTTTGCTTAGTGATGAGCTCGAATCCGCGAGTAAGTTTTTTCTTTGTCATGTCGGATTGATTCCTTCGTCATACCGGCTCAGGAGCCAGTCCAGTTCCTCAGATCAGATGATATTCCTTCAGAACTCCCGCCAGTATTTCTCGATTCCTGTCGATCAGCCGGCACATCGGCAGGCGGAATTCAGGTTCGATCAGTCCCATCATTGCCAATGTCTCTTTGGCGGGGATCGGATTGGTCTCGATGAACATATACTGGTTCAGTTTGATCAGGTGTTGATGCTGTTTCAGCGCCGTCGTAAAATCGCCTTTGAGACAGGTGAGGATATGCTCGTGCATCAATTTGGGTACCACATTGGCAGTCACGGAGATACATCCTTTGGCACCGATCGACATCAGCGGAAGATTGAGGGCATCCTCTCCACTCAGCAGGGAAAAATTGTCCGGGGCATCGCGGATGATCTCACCGGCTTGTACCAAATTGCCCGATGCTTCTTTCACGCCGACAATGTTATGATGGGCATGAGCAAGCTTGACCACTGTTTCAGCGCTGATATTTACACTGGTGCGGCCAGGGACATTATAGATCACGATCGGGATATCGACCTTTGCCGCTATCGTGCTGAAATACTCATACATCCCGTTTTGGGTCGGTTTGATGTAATAAGGCGTAATAATCAGGACAGATGAGGCACCGAATTCTGTGGCACGTTTGGTGGCTGACAGGGTCTGTACCAGATTATTGGTTCCGGTTCCGATCATGACCGGCACCTGTCCATTGATCCGTTTCAGAGCGAAGAGAAGCAATGCCTCCTTCTCGTCGGAAGCCAGGGCAGCCGCCTCAGCCGTTGTTCCCAATAGTAAAATACCGTCCGTCCGGTTTTCCAGATGAAACTGAATCAGTCTCTCCAACCCAACGTAGTCAATACTCCCATTTCTAAAGGGAGTTACCAAAGCGACAAAAGATCCTTGCAGCATCTAATACCTCCACCTGTCAAGGCGTTTTATTCAGTGAGTCCATTTTGAATGCATCGGTATTATCGTCAAGTAATTTACGCTTGAATTGGGCGATCATGAGAGACGATACGGGCTACAACTCTCTGCCCCCATTATGGCAAAGACGATGTCCTCGCCTGGGGCGCTGAGGAAAGCGCCCCTACGACCGACACTCTATCTATCGAAAAAACGATGTCCTCGCCTGGGGCGCAGAGGGAAAGCGCCCCTACGACCGACACTCTATCTATCGAAAAGACGATGTCCTCGCCTGGGGCGCTGAGGAAA
>VGPI01000107.1 GCA_016875595.1 Candidatus Cloacimonadota bacterium | reverse complement strand
CCAAGTAAACCGATCACCAGCCTGAGTTCATTCCGATAAAGAGCCAATTCATCATTGAGTAGTTGGAGATACCGGTGCCGGTAAATCATAACCTTGATCATGGCAGCGATGTATCGCGTATCCCAGGATTCTTTTTCGGCCTCCGTAAAGTCCCGTTTGAGCAGAGCGTTCCGTTGCAGCAGAATATGCAGATATTCCCGGTAAAGCGCGATATACTCCGGAAACAACTGCGCCATGGCAAGATCAAAGAACTGACGGCGATAACGGGGGCTGCCATTGATAATGATAATGTCATCGGGTGAAAGATAAGTGACCTTGACCGTTTGAAAGAGATGGCTTAACTGCCTGATCGGGTTGTTATTGATTTTGAGCAGTTTCTTGTTCTGGTGGCATGACAGGTTGATCAGATCCGTATTTCCGGCCTGATCCCGATAATCAGTGATTATGCTGAAAAACGCAGTATCATGGCGAACGAGCTGTTCGTCATGATGAAAGCGGACTGATTTGCCGGTTCCCGAATAGGCAATGGCTTCCAATAGATTCGTTTTCCCGCTGCCATTGAAACCGCTGATTATGGAACCGGCGGGTGCAAAACTGAAAAAACTATCTGAATAACTGCGAAAATTGATCAGCCGGATGGATCGTAAGATCAATATCTATGACCGCAATGGCATCAATAGGAAGGTGATTTCCTGGCTTTCCGGCTGTTGCTCATTATAAATCATCAAGGGTTCTTTGGCAGACCCGAGCTTGAGCTTGACCTTGTCGGTATCCACTGCATCCAGAATGGACAGGACAAACCTGTGGTTGATGGAGATATTGGCACTGGTACCATCGTAACTGAAGCTTTCCAGTACCTGTTTGGCTTCGCCCTCTTCCCGGTTGAAAGTGCTGATCTCAAATCTGTCGGCATCAATGTCGAACCTGATACGCATATTATCTGCCGGAGACATCAATGATACGCGTTTGATCGCGGTTTTGAGCGCTTCCTTGTCGATCAATACGGAATTGGGCAGGTCATGGATAAATGCCTTCTGATAGTCTGGGTATTTGTGCTCGATGATATGACTGAATACCGTATAATCGGCATAGGCAAACATGAATCCGTTGTTTTCAATCACTATTTTCAGTTCTTTGACATCGCTGTCATAGACCTTCTGAAGGAAATTTACAGTCTTAACCGGCAGGATCTTTTCCACCGAATCGTTGCCCAAACTCACCGACAATTCCCCATCATTGTCCACGGCGTGAGCATTGCGGTTCAGCCACGGCGAATGTGGCACTTTGATCTCTGCCACCTTGCGGCCATCGGTTGCGGCCATCAAATGCCAATCGGGGGTAATCTGCCAGCAGATGCCGGTGAGAACCGCTCTGTTGGTATCATTGGACACAGCAAAAGCGGTTTTGGCGATCATCCGGTGAAATTCCTCCGCCGAGGTGAGGTAAGCATTGCTCAGATCACGGGAAGGGATGATCGGAAAAAGTGTGTGATCTGCACATAACAGATTGAAATCGATCTTATTACACTGGATCTTCAGATTGTCATCCACTTTGTTGATATAAACCATCTGATCCGGCATGGAATTGATGATCTCATTCAAATGCCTTGCCGATACTGCGGTGACCCCGCTTTCCTGAACCAGGGCAGGAAACTGGGCAATTACAGTTATCTCCAGATCGGAAGCAGTGATCTGCATCAGGCCGCTGTCTGCATCCACCTGGATCAGGTAGTTGGTCAAAATAGGTGATGTAATCTTGCCTGGAATGATGCTGGCAAGGTGCATGATATGATTGATCAGATCCTTTTTCTCAATCGCTAATTTCATCTTTAACCCCTATGGTCTTGGATTTTTTTCAATGTTTTTAGCTTTTGCTTTTTCGTCAATCATTTTCATTCATAGCCCCGATTCCTTCTCCGGCTTATCTGCCCAAGACCTTGACCATCTTTGCGTTAACGCTTATCCAATACTCGCCGTAGCGGCCTGATTCCAATGGTATAACTGTCAAAGCTGGATTATAAACCGATGATATGAATCAGTTTGAGTGTTATGAAACATGCAAAAAAAGGGCAGGATCGCTCCCGCCCTTGTGAATCTGAATTTGGATTGGTTATTTGACTGCCTCTTTCAGTTTCTTCCCAGCTTTGAAAACGGGAACTTTGCGGGCTGGGATTTTAAGAGGTGCTTTGGTCTTGGGATTGATGCCTTTGCGGGCTTTACGTTCGGCAACACCGAATGAACCAAAACCTACCAATGATACCTTGTCGCCTTTTTTAAGGGCTTCAGTGATCCCTTCCAAGACGGCAGCAAGTGCAAGACCGGCAACTTTCTGAGTAACAGCGGCCTTAGCGGCTATCTTTTTTACCAATTCGTCTCTGCTCATTTTACCTCCTTATGCATATTGAGTACGAGTAAGAGAATTCTCAGCGCGTATAAATTCCGCCCTTAACCAATCTGTCAACCAAAAAGTTCATCTATCATCCAGTTAACAGATGATTTTTTTCATCAATTTGCCTTAAATAAGGCTGTAAGCTATAATTAAACAGTCACTTACGTCATGCAACATGAATTGGGGATTATCACAAAAAAACTACATTCGACCAAGGGAGTGACGCTTTTTGTTTGACAAAAAACTGCTCTCAGACATAAGGGATACAATATGAAAACTGGAGGTTTGATGTTTATTCGACGTTTGATACCCGTCATGATCACATTGGTGGTTCTAATGGCTGGATGTGCCACGACCAAAAAAGTGGAAGAACCTCCACCCGTACCTCGGGTTAGACCAGCTGAATTAGCCCAGAATCTTAAGATAGCTGGAGCTGACGCTCATGAAGCCAAGGATTATGTTGCCGCCATGCGTTCCTATAGTGAAGCGCTGGCTTTATACGAGCAGCTCCTGCCCACAGCTCCGGAGACCGATTCCGTCAGCGTCGATATCGAGCGCCTGACTCTCAATATCGCCAAACTTTACATTGACATAGGGTTTGATGATTATGCCCGGGCTCAGTACGATCAGGCATTGGAGAACTTCGTCCAAGCCTTGGAGACCTATAGCAAGATCGTGCCGGTCACCATATCCGAAGCTGATTACATCGGTCTCATCCTTGATCTGTACAAGAATATCGCGATTGTGGCACAGAGTGCAGGAGAATACTTCATGGCTCTGGAGTATTATAATAAGATCCTTGAGCTGGAACCAGCCAACGAAGAGGTACTCAATTACAAATTCGTGCTGCTCAAGGATAACCTCAAGGATGAAAAAGCCGCTTTTGAAGCACTTAAGCAGTTCGCCGATGTCTCCCAAAGCCCCAATGCCTATCTGCAGCTTGCCATCAAATACCGGGAACAGGGTAATAATGCCGAGGCAGCCAAGTATTATGATCAAGCACTTGCTTTGAGCAACGATCCCACCTTGATCAACACCGTGGCTGATTTTTACCGTGCCACCCAACAATGGCTCAAGTCCAGTCAGCTTTATGAGAGATTCATCGCGACAAATCCTGATCGGGCAAGTTTGACAACAGCCTATAAACTGATCGGCGACAATTATCGCCAAGCCCGCAACAACGCCAAGATGGTCGAATTCTTTGAGAAATACCTCGAATTGGAAAGCGACCCCCAGATCGCACTACTGGTGGCAAGTCATTACAATGGCACCAAAACCTATGGCAAGGTCGTAACCTACGCATCAATGACCCTCTCTGCCGAACCCGGCAACAGCGATGCCCGGATGCTGCGAGGGATCGCCTATTACAACCTGAAACGCAATAACGAAGCCAAGGCGGATTTTGACCGGCTTCAAAACGATCCGAAATACGGCGATCAGGCAAAACAATTCCTCAAAGCCATCAAGTAATAAAAGAACATCGTTACGATCCATCGGATAACAGTTCCAGTCCGATGGGTCGTTTGATCCGGTGATGGGATTATGTCCCGGTACAAGGTTGACAGGATAAGGCAAGGAACGGTTCTTTCCATGGTGCACTGCAGATGACAAAGCATCCAAACACGCATCCAGGTGATCGTGAGATCAAGCGCAGCGACGGATCGATAAAAGCGATCTATAGCTTCGATCCTAAGACCAGGATCGTCCGACCCCTATTGGGGACTCCGATTCCCGCAGGCTTTCCCTCTCCTGCTCAGGATTATATCGAGGCATCTCTGGATCTGAACGAATATCTGATCAAGCATCCTTCCTCCACATTTTTTATCCGGGTGGATGGACTCTCCATGATCAATGCCGGTATCTACCCTGATGATATCCTGATCGTGGATCGATCTTTGGAAGCATTAAACAATCGCATCGTGGTGGCAATCGTGGATGGCGAATTGACCTTGAAAAGATTAAAGATCATCTCCGACATCTACTGGCTGGTGCCGGAAAATGAGGAGTTTGAGGCGATCAGGATCAGTGAGGAAACCGATCTATACATCTGGGGTGTAGTCACTTATGTAATACACAAGGTTTGATGATAGCTGCCTTCAAGCCCTTTTCCATTTTCCTGGTTTGCATTATTGTCGCAGGATGGGTTGTTGTAGCGGATGCCGTAGAGTCATTCGCTCCCTTCGCCCGGCAGACCCTCCCCCTCGAATTGAACAGATCACAATACCAGCTCAGCGCTTATCCGGTCATGCCCTATTCGGAAATGGTCTATGCTGATACTACCGCTTTGCTGAAAGACCGGGATTATGAAATTGACTACCGGCGTGGGCTCTTGACGATCAAGGCAGGCATCGCCGCAAGTCATCTTTTCCTGGAGTATGTTCTGATCCCTCCGTCTCTGATGGATCCGGTCTATCGGTATCAAACCGTTGATCTCAGTGACAGCTCACAGGTCATTAAACGGTCTGACCCCTGGCAGTTTCTGCCCGATGACGGGAAGCTGGTCATCAGTGGAGTAAAGACCTTTGCCCTGACCCTGTCCGACAACCAGACGCTGGATGTGAAACAATCGTTGTTTCTCAACCTGACCGGCGAGGTTTCACCAGGAGTTCAGATCGAAGCCAGATTATCGGATAGCCAATCCAAGCTGTCACCGGAGGGAGACAGCCGCGAACTGAGCAGTTTGGACGATGTATATTTTAAGATCTTCGGCGCTGGATATGAGATCGCTCTGGGCAATTTGGAATGGGGTATCAAGGGTACACGGTTTATCAACTACCACAGCAAGTTTGAAGGGGTAAACCTCTGGTATGACAGGGGACAGGCAGCCCAATTCGCCTACTCGGCAAACAATGGCAAGGACGCCACCGTCAGAATAGAGATCATCGATGGCAAACAGGGTCCTTACTACCTGAGAGCTACGGGATTTCAACAGAATTTCATCGTGATCGCCGGCTCGGAGCGGGTCTATCTCGATGGCGTGCTTTTACAGCGGGGCAGTGATTACAGCATTGATTACTCCGAGGGCTCCGTCATGTTCCGCCGTCTGGTTTCTTCCATCAATAACATCACCGCCCGGTTTCAATACTCCGATGAGTATTACAAACAAACCATGTTCTTCAATTCCAGCGAATTAAGGATTGGTGACCACCTCCGGCTACGGCATGGGATAATCGTTCAAACCGATGATAAGCGGTCTCCCCTGCAATATGATTTTTCCCCCGCCGATATCGATTCTCTGAGACAAGCCGGTGATGATCCGGTGTGGGGACAGGGGATATTTGAAGTGGAGGACGGAGCAGGGCTTTACAAGAAACTGAGCACCCCGGGCGGAATCGAGTTTTTTGAGTACGCTCCCGGTGATTCCACTGCGGTCTATCTGATCCACTTCAGCTTTGTCGGATTGGGAAACGGTGACTACGAGGAGTTTTCTGCCGGAAAGTATCGCTATCTCGGAACCGGCCTGGGAAGCTGGTTACCGCTCAAACGCCTGATCCCACCGGTATTCCGCTCCAATACCGATCTGCGTCTTAGCTATGATACCGAGACCCTGGCAATGGGTGTCGAGGCATTGTATGCGGTCAATGATAAAAATTCCTATTCCTCTCTGGATGACGATGACAACGACAGCTTTCTGCTCTATTGCATTGGAAACTGGAAGCTGGATTATGATCGCTTCCGCCCGGTATTATCCCTGGCATTTGAGTCACGCACTGATGAGCCCTATCTGTTTGCCGATGCGTCAAATATCGAAACTGACTATGATCTTTATCAGTTGACTGGCGCTGACTCTCTGGCTTTTTTTCAGTTCCAGACCGGTCTGACGATAAACACCGAATTCGACTGGAATCCAGAGCTTACCTGGCGTTATCGCAAGACCAGAGACCAATATGATGCCAATACCTTGCGTTTCATTTCCCGTTCCCGTCAATGGCGCTTCATCCCGGCTCTCGAATTCAGGAATACCATCACTTCGCAGGAATTTGAGAACGGAACGGAATCTCAATTGAATTACCATCGTCTCAGCGGTACCTGGGTGTATCGGGCGCTGGCTCTGCGGATGGACTATTTGTATGATAGTATGCTAAATAGTGCCAATGGCTTATCCACCGGCACCAGATATGTCAGGTGGAATCCCTCCCTTGGGATCGGCGACAGCCGGAAATGGCTCTCCAAAGTAGCTTACCTGCGCGACCGGCGTGATCTCAGGAATGACGCATGGACAAAGGATCGTGACAGCGATCAGTGGACGCTGAATCAGATGATCTCCACCGCTTTGCATCAGTTGAATCTGGAGGCATCCCGCAAGGTCATCAGCAAGGTGATGGATGGCAGTTCCACCTCCACCGATCCTGCCAGAACCGCTTTCAATCTGGTGAATCTGCGCTCTTACCATTATCTGCTGAAACAGGCGGTAACCATATACTCCACCTACAATCTCAACCAGACTGAATTCTTCCCCCGGATCCGGGAGCTTGAGTATGTCGGCAACGGTCAGGGACTGTATGACAGCACCGGCGTCTATGTTCCCGAGGGCGACTATGACTATGTTTTCATCACTTCCGAGCAAGGTGTTTTAAGCTCAGAGATCAATGCCCAGGCAAATCTCTACCTCAAGCCATCCTATCTTGGCGGGTCACCGCTCTGGCGCAGGATAAACACCGATATCATGATCAGTGCCA
>VGPI01000106.1 GCA_016875595.1 Candidatus Cloacimonadota bacterium | reverse complement strand
AGATCAGGTTTTCCGGTAATCCTGGAAGTGTGCCAAAACCTCTTAAAGCGGTGGTGTCCGGAGGTGAATTGTCCCGGCTTCTGCTGGCGGTGAAAAAGGTACTGGCACAGAAACTGCACCCTAAACTGATGATCCTGGATGAGATTGATGCCGGAATCGGTGGAAAGACCGCAGAATTTATGGCGGACTATATCCACCAGATTGCCGCCTGCCATCAGGTTCTGTGCATCACGCATCTGGCGCAGATCGCTGCCGTGGCGGATGATCACCTGTCGATCGTGAAACACAGCTCACCAAGCCAAACACGGATCGAATGGATAACCCTGGACGATACCCAGAGGAAACAAGAGATCGCCCGGATGCTCTCCGGTAAGATCACCGAGCACTCGGTCAAGCATGCAGATGAATTGTTAAATAGATAAAACAGAGGTTAAGATGATAACATCAAACACCAAACGCCGTCTTCGCAGAGTTGGAATATTCATTACATTTCTCGCTCTTGCCGTCACGGTCTTCCAGATGTACCTGAAACAAGACGGAAAACCTACCGCTCCCAACATATCGGACAGCGACATTCGCTTCAATGATGCTCGTGGCATTAACAAAGTCAGGATTGACGTAACTTCGAAGCAATTGGTTAATACAATCAACGAGTTTAGATCGGTTATCAAATCCATCGATCACGACAAAATCTATTCCAAGGATGAAACCAATTCTGGCATTTATATCTTTCACATCGATGAGAATGATATCGATCTCTGTACTGATGCAATCCGCAGGACAGCCACGATACAATCCCAAACTGTCATGGCTGATACTTCTCTGATCAATTTCGATGAAGTAGCCGTAAAAGCAAATCTGGTATCAAAAGAAAACCAGCGCGACCACCTGAATAGGTTAGCCATTCGCTCTGATGCTCAGAACAGAACGATGAACCAATTAAATAACGAGATCCTAGAATTACGACAAAAAATAGAAAGCTACAAAAACATTGACAAAGTCATGTTATACACCATTATCACCGGATACATTCCCACCAAGTCACCGGTTAGTTCAATTAAGCTATTTGTTCTTTCCTTCCTGAAGTATCTGGCCATCCTGTTCATTGCCACCGTAATGATCTATTATGGCGCCAAACTCCTGATGCTTCTGCTCAAACTCCTGGGTGTCAAAGACCTCGGTGTGTTGACCGGATATGGATATGGACAGTATAGCGGATACAAAAATTACTCCGGCCGATACAGCGGTTATGGCTACGGCAACCGGCGCAAAGTGAAACGGATCTATAAAGATAAAGAATCCTCTCAGAACTCAGTTGAATCTCACGAGGAAAGATCCACTCCCTAAATTGGAGGTGACTTATGGAAGCATGGCATATCTGGATCATGATCGGTATTGTTTGTGTGATCATCGAGATCTTTGATCCCATCTTCATCTTTCTATCCCTTGGGATCGGTGCGATCGCCACAGGTCTCATCTCGCTTTCACCGTTGTTTGGCGCTAATGTTTACATTCAGATCCTTACCTTCTGCATCATCAGCTTCATCGCCTTCCTGCTCATGCGAAAACTGGGCAAGAAAGTACTGCAACATCCCGATTTTGAAACTAATGTCTATGCCCTGGTCGGAAAGACCGCCGTTATCCTTGAAGATATTCCTGCCGACGGTAAAGGGCACGTCAAGATTGGCGGTGAGGAATGGGTGGCTGTGGTCAAGGATGGAAAAGCTCTTGCCAAAGGCAGTAAAGCCACAGTTCTGGAGATCGAAGGCAATAAAGTCATAATATCGTAGCTTCGGAATGTTACGATTCGAATTGGAGTAACCGACCGGAATGGCTGGGTACTCAAAAATAAACCTACGAGGTATCAATTATGTGTACTAAGAAGTTATTGTTTTGCCTGATACTGATGGCGCTGGTTATATCTTTAATCTCCCAGGTCAATGGCTCCCTCCAGGTTTTTGGCAGTAAACGTGTTCTGCATGTCTGGGGAAGCCACCACGATCGTGGCTATGCCCATGGTTACTTGTTACCTACAGCCATAACCACTGTATTTAATGATTACATCTTCCAATCAGTAACCATGTCAAATCCCAATTTTTACAATACACTACGCAATTTCTACATGAGCAATTTCAATCTGGAGGACAAATATCTCCAGGAAGCCACCGCCATCATTTCCGGTATCACCGATGGTGGAGGGAACATTTATCACAATGGACTGGCACGTAATCTGGATGCCTATGATCTGCTTTTTGCCAATGCCATCGTCGATATCAGCGTTTATCGTAATGCAGAGACCGGTGATGATAGCTTGCAGTTGGGCTGCGCCTCATTATCCAGTTGGGGTGTTTCCACAGTGGCCGACACCACTCTTGCCGGACGCCTGGTAGTCACCCGGATGCTTGATTGGAACCAGAACTCGGCATTGATCGCCAACCCCCTGGTCATCGTCAATCACCCCTCCGAACCAGATGAAGTGAAGTGGATCTCCTTCACCTATCCCGGCTTGATCGGAGCGCTGTCCGCCATCTCGGAGAACGGCACCTCCGCCTTTCTCAACATGGGTAATGTCAGCTCATATAACAATCTAAATGGCCTCCATCCTATTCTGTTCAGCATCCGTAATGCCATCGAAAGCCCCGACTACAACCTGGATGGAATATCTTCTCCTCTGGACGTTTTTAATGCCATCGCCGAATGGAATCACATGGCAGGTACAATCATTCATGCTGTCAGCGACAATCAGGACACCGTCAATGGCATCATCGTCGAGAACAACAATCTTCTGCCTGCTGTGTATCGCACTCAGAACCAAAATGGCAATCTCCCCGCTGGCCATCTGGCAGCCACCAATCATTTCCGATGGTTATACAACCCCGTCTGCTGTGACCGCTACGTACACATCGCCGATTCGCTATTCTCCGACCCGGAGATGAGTCCCAAAAGACAATTGTCTGTCATGAGCGGTGCCACCGGCATGTCACATAATATGATGCAGATACAGTATGTCCCGGCATCGGGATCTATTCGCTGGCTCACCGCTACCACCCAACAGCCGGCATTTTCCACCTCGGCTTTCGTGTTAGATGCCAACGAGCTCTTTGATTTCCCGGTTCCGGTTAGCGATGATTACCTCCCATCACCCTCAGGCCTGCTGAGTATTTTCCCCAATCCCTTGAATGACGGTCAAGACCTGGATCTCAAGTCGGACCACCCGTTCAGCGACATTGCGTTGTTCAATCTCCGTGGTCAAAAGGTTGTGCATTATACTACAACCCAACCGGTGGTTAGTTTTTTTATTCCGGCATCAGAACTCCATGCCCTTGCCCGAGGAATCTACCTGTTGCGTGTCCGTGACTCCAAAGGATATACCCAGACCCGTAAATTGATGCTTGTTCAATAACCCCGGCAATCAATCCGGACGATGGATTTCACTCCTGCCACATTCTCCGTAGGATCGCTTTCCAAAGCGACCTTTAACCAGGGCGGAGCGGAATCCACCCCTACAGTAAAACACGGAAACCTTCCTGTTATTGGTATCAGCATGAATTATATGAAACTGGGCTCCTATCACCAGTTTCATGTCCGTGACCGCTATATCGATGCCGTCACCGAAAGTGGCGGTTTGCCTCTGCCCATCCCTTGCACCGGTGATCCGGACCTCATCGATCAATACTTTGATCTCATCGATGCTCTGATCATCATCGGCGGGCAGGATTATCCCCCGCATCTCTTTGGTCAGGAGCCGCATCCAACGATTGATCTCACGCATCCTCGCCGGGTGGCATCCGACCTCGGGTTTTTTACTGCCGTATTGAATCGGGGTATTCCCTGTCTGGGTATCTGTGCCGGGATGCAATTGATGAATATCGCCACCGGCGGTCAATTGATCCAGCATATCTCTCCCGAAGCCGGTGAAAGAAACGGCATCCGTCCCTGCCTGGAAAATCATTACGGCGATGTACTCCATCCTATCACCATCACCGGCGGTAAATGGCTGCCCCGGATCTTTGAAAGTGACACCATCACCGTCAATTCCAATCACCATCAAGCCCTCCATCCCGGTCATATCGGACAGGGTTTTCGCGTCGTCGCCACCGCTCCGGACGGCATTATCGAAGCCATTGAATACGACACCCCGCAGTTTGTCCTGGGTATCCAATGGCATCCGGAACGGCTGACCGATTATCGGCAGCGAAAAACCATTTTTGGTTTACTCATTCAACAAGCCATCCAGTCCCGGTAGAAGTCCTGATAACAGATGTCGAGTCAATTCAGATTTACGCTTTCAGCTGATAATCAACATATTTATCGACACTGTACGTGGTGGCATGACCTTTGTTTACTGCATGCCACTTTATTACATTTCGTCAAATGTCCTCCTTGCTTGATTACCTTAGTATAACCTTAGTATAACCTTACGATCGTAAGGTTATACTAAGGTTATACTAAGGTAATCAAGCAAGGAGGAGATGTGAAGATGGACATAGAGAGACCGTTGCACATGATCCCATCGCTTTTTATTGACGGAAAAAACGGCTTTGAATAGTTGGAACCCGTATAGGAGTAATACTATGATGATAGAAGAAATACACCGGCGCGTCCTGGCCAGCAGCGCCATCCTGGGAGATGTAAGCCAGGAGATGGGCAAAGTGATCGTGGGTCAGGAGGCGGTGATTCGTCGTCTTCTGATCGGGATACTGGCGAATGGCCACATCCTCTTGGAAGGCGTTCCAGGTTTAGCCAAGACATTGATCATCAGCACTTTGGCGAGAGTGTTCGATGCCTCGTTCCGTCGGATCCAGTTTACGCCGGATCTATTGCCGGCTGATATCACCGGCACCCTGATCTACAACCAGAAGTCGGGTGAATTCACCCCGAAACAGGGACCGATCTTTGCCAATTTCATTCTGGCGGACGAAATCAACCGCGCCCCGTCCAAGGTGCAATCGGCGCTTTTGGAAGCGATGCAGGAACGGCAGGTGACGATTGGTGATACGACCTATCCCTTGCCCCAGCCCTTCTTTGTAATGGCGACGCAGAATCCACTCGAGCAGGAAGGCACCTATCCTCTGCCGGAAGCGCAGGTTGATCGTTTTTTACTCAAGGTGAAGATCAGGTACCCCAGTTTTGAGGAGGAACGGCAAATCATGAACCGGATGGTGACGGATGAACCGATAGCGGTCAGACGGGTGTTGACCACGGACGCCATTCACCGGATGCGTGAGGTGATGAATGAGATCTGGATGGAGGACAAACTCAAGGAATATATCCTGCATCTGGTACAGGCAACCCGGCATCCGGAACGCTATCCGCGGCTGACTGCACTGCAGGGATTGATCGAATGCGGCGCTTCTCCCCGCGCATCCATTTTCCTGGCGCGGGCGGCAAGGGCTCATGCCTATCTGGAACACCGCGGCTATGTGATCCCTGATGACATCAAAGCCATTGGCAAAGACGTCCTGCGTCACCGGATCATCCTCTCCTACGAAGCGGAGGCGGAACAACTGAGCACCGAAAACATCATCAACCGTATATTCGACGAAATAGAAGTCCCTTGATGCTGATGCAAAGCCCGGCGGATATTCTCAAACGCATCCGTAAGATCGAGATCCACACGAAGAGCTTGGTCACCGAGATCTTTGGCGGGGAGTATCATTCCATGTTCAAAGGCCAGGGCTTGGAATTCTCTGAGGTGCGCGAATATATGCCGGGCGATAACTACCGCGACATCGACTGGAACGTCTCCGCGCGGCTGGGGATGCCCTACATCAAAAAATACCGTGAGACGCGGGAATTGAACGTCTTTTTCATCATCGACTGCAGCGCATCGCAAAACTTCGGCACGAGAGTAATGCTCAAGAAAGAGCTGATGGCAGAGATCAGTGCGGTGTTATCTTTTTCAGCCTTGTCCAATAACGACAAGGTGGGTATGATCATGTTTTCCGATCAGCCGGAAAAGTATCTCTCGGTACGCAAAGGACGCAATCACACCTTGCAGATTCTGCGCGACATTCTCTTTCTGGATCCACGTTCCACCCGCACCTCGCTGTTTAGTGCTTTTGAATATGCCAATCGAATCCTAAAGAAACGGAGCATCGTCTTTGTCCTCTCGGACTTTCTGGACCGGGGCTTTGAACAACCATTCAGCCATCTGGCACGTAAGCACGATGTGATCGCCATCCGCATAACAGATGCCACAGAAATGGCTTTGCCGGATGCCGGAGTCCTGAGCCTGATCGACCCGGAAACGGGTGAAGAACTGATGATCAATACCGCCTCGGACGCCATTCGCCGTCAATACCGGCAGATCATGGAAGGACAGCACAAAGCGCTGTCCGAGCTCATCCGGCAATGCGGTGCCGACCTGCTGTCCATCCGAACCGATGAGCCATATATCATGACGCTGAAAAGCTTTTTTGAACGCCGCCGCAGGAAGTACCGGAGGCGGAGATGAGCGCTTACCAAAGCAGCGCTGATCTTCAGGGACTGATCAGATCGGGCGGACTGGAATCCGTTCCTCAGGTTTGTCGTGGAAGTACTTTCCTTCAGCGCTCCATCCGACAGCACCCCATGAGTACTCCTGTCTTCCGGCGAATTGAGCAATGGGGGAAAGCCACATTACGACTGTGGACTACCGGCTTTACCCTGCTCCTGGTCTGGCTGCTGTTACCGGCGGTGCTGTATCCGAAACTGACACAGCGTCTGGAAAACGACGATGGCTTACGCGTCGGCGACCGGTTCTATCTGAATATAACCAGCGATGTTCCTCTGCTCAAGGCGGTGATCCCGGACACGCTTACCCAATTCTCTGTCCCGCAAGCGGAAGTGATCAGCGCTGGCAATGACCCCGCTACTCTGAGGTTGACCATCGTTCCCTTGCGTTTGGGACGGCTGAGCTTTCCCCGTCTGCGGATCATCCCCGATGGATCCGGGGCTGGAGTTCCTTCTTCTCCCCACCAAGGGTCAGGCAATATACCGGTAGCGCCGGCGGAATCGCTCTTTACCGATGCCTTCAGTATCAATGTTCTCGCCGTCCGGGCCGAAGGTGATACCCTGCTCCGGGACATCACGCCGGTGCAGCGTTACCG
>VGPI01000105.1 GCA_016875595.1 Candidatus Cloacimonadota bacterium | reverse complement strand
TTGCCGGAATCCGCAAGCGCTATTCTGGAGCAGAGCATAACTGACCCGGACAGGGCGGTAAACTGGCAGGCAGATATCCTGTGTCACCCGGATGCTCCGGTCAAAGCCAATAGCGTGTATGATGGTCTGATCCGGGCGGAACGGAGGCGGGCGGAAACTTCTGCTAAAAAAAGCACTGAACGTAAGACGAGTCCGGCTTCCAGACTGAGCCGGAACTCCGGTTCAACCATCCAGCCGAGTTATTCCGTCTTTGCCTCCTCTTACGACCGTTATATGGTTCACGTCAGTTATGACCGCTGGGTCAGATCAATTCTGCAATGGTATGACGCCTACACCCGCCTGCCCTTGTCCCTGATCCATGAGACTGCCTGCGGAACGGCGAATATCGGTTGCCGGCTGGTGGCTCAGGGTTATCGGGTCGAGGCATCCGACCTCTCGCCATATATGTTGATGGTGGCGGATGAAAAGCCCTTCAAGCCCGTGTTATCCAGACGCAACCTGATCGATCACTTGCCTCCGGACCGGTATTCTCTGGTGCTCTGTATGTTTGACAGTCTCAACTATCTCACGCGGGTTCAGGATGTGACGGCAGCGTTTAGCAGTGTGTATGAGTCGTTGCAACCGGGTGGCTTGTTTATCTTTGACATATCCACGTATAAGAACAGCATAGATAACTTTAATGACCGAGTCAATATCAGCGATTCCCCGGACGAGTATCTGATCCACCAGGCACAGTTCAACGAACAGACCGGCTCGCAGTTGACCCGTCTGACCCTCTTTCAGAAGAACGGCATCCAGTATGACCGGTATGATGAGAGACATTATCAACGCGTGTATTCCAATCAGGAGATCTGTTCGCTGATCGATGACACGCCTTTGAAACTGGTGGCGATCCATAGCATGACCACTAGTCAGAACCTTGTTCGCAGACGCAAAAGCGCCATCGACCATCAATACCACCGGCTCTTTTATATTCTCAAACGCCCATGACCGATGCCTTGTATCAAACCGACCTGGAATGGCAAACCCGCCACGGGATCATCGCCGGTATCGACGAAGCAGGCCGGGGACCATTGGCAGGTCCTGTGGTCGTGGCAGCGGTGGTTCTGGATTATGATCGGCAGCTTCCCGGTCTCGATGATAGCAAGCAGCTTTCATCGGCGCAGAGGGACCGGCTTTATGATCAGATCGTCCAGTCCGCCAGAACTTACTGCATTGCCATTGTCGATACGGACAGAATAGATCGTTTGAATATCCTGGGCGCCACGCTGGAAGGGATGAGAGAGGCAGCCCAGGGCTTAAATCAGATCCCCCGGCTTGCCCTGATCGATGGCAATCAATGTCCCTCCGGATTACCCTGCCGGGCAACTGCCGTGATCAAAGGTGACGGCAGGCACGCCTGCATCGCTGCGGCTTCGATCCTGGCAAAAGTGACCCGTGACCGGATCATGTGCGACCTGCATCAGCACTATCCGCAGTATGGATTTGACCGGCACAAGGGATATCCAACCGCTGACCATCTCCGGGCGTTACGGCAGTTTGGCGTCTGCGCTGTCCACCGGCGAAGCTTCCGGCCGGTCTGTGACCTGCTTTCCCCGCAAGATGATGAATGACAGGATAATTGAGTTGACAAACAAGTTACTTCCTGTGAAAATGAGCCCTGACAGATTGAAACCAACCAATGGAGTTGAGATATGAGTTCCACACCACGCGGAGAACGGATGTTCATCACCCTTTTGGGAGTGCGCAACAGCGGTAAATCCAGCTTGATCAATGCACTCACCGGACAGGAGATCGCCATTGTTTCCGAGACGCCGGGAACGACTACCGATCCGGTGGATAAACGCTATGAACTGATCCCGATCGGACCGGTGACCTTCTATGATACCGGCGGGATCGATGACATCGGCGAACTCGGTGAAAAACGGGTGCAGGCGACCAATAAGATCCTCTACCGCACCGACCTGGCGCTGTTCCTCAATCCCAACGAATCCTTCGACGCCATTGAACTGCGCCTGATCCAGCGGCTTAGAGAGATGAAGATACCGTTGCTGGTCGTCTTTAATAAATGTGACCTGCGTTCACCGCTGCAGACCAATATCGACTATTGTGACCGGCTTCAGATCCCCTGGTGTGACATCTCCGCCCTCTCGGGTGAGGGAGTGGACAAATGCAAGAAACTGATCGTTGCCATGGCTCCCTCGCATCTGAACCAGCAGAAGATCCTGCTCGGTGACATCATCAATGCTGGTGACCACGTTATCCTCGTTACTCCGATTGATCTTTCCGCCCCCAAAGGCCGCCTGATCCTTCCCCAGGTGCAGGTCTTGCGTGATCTGCTGGATCAGAACGCCATCGTGACCGTGGTACAGGTTCCGGAACTGAAGGCAGCGATCGAAATAGCCCGGCACCGCCCCAAACTGGCGGTCACTGATTCACAGGCAATCGCGACCGTGGCGGTAACCGTTCCTCCGGAAGTGGGGCTTACCACCTTCTCCATCCTCTTTGCGCGTTACAAAGGTGAATTGAATGCCTTGTACCAGGGTGCGAATCACCTCGACCAATTGCAGGACGGCGATCGTATCCTGATCGCTGAGGCCTGTTCCCATCACGTGGAAAGCGATGATATCGGACGCTATAAACTGCCCGAGTGGATCCGGAACTACACCGGTAAAGACCTTGTTTTTGAAGTGTATAGCGGGCACGATTTCCCTGAGAAGCTGGAGGATTATGCTCTAATCATCCACTGCGGCGGTTGCATGATCAATGCCATGGAATTCAATCAACGCATCCAAGAAGCCGAACGCCGCAGTGTACCGATCACCAACTATGGCTTGACCATCTGTAAGGTTCACGGTGTGCTGGAAAGAGCGGTCGCACCCGTCAGACACAGCATAAGGAGGGATTAAATGTACCGTGTGGCTCTTGTCCAGTTTGCACCCCGGCTCAAAGATATTGATCACAACCTGGAACGGATGCAGGAACTCGGTGACAGATGCAATGCCGATCTCATCGTCTATCCGGAACTCTGCACCACGGGATATGTCTTTGTCAGTTCCGATGAATTATACCGGGTCAGCGAGTCGGCTGCCGACAGCTTGTGTATCTCCGAAATGGCGGAATTTTGTGCCGATAAGGACTGCTCAGTGGTCTTTGGATTTGCCGAACGCTCCGCCGATCAGGTGTTTAATTCCAGTGTGCTGATCAATCCGGACGGCAGTATCCACATCTACCGTAAGATCCATTTGTTCAGCCGTGAGAAACTGCTCTTCTCACCCGGAGATCAGCCCTTTGCTGTCCATGCCGCGAAGCATGGCGTCAGGGTCGGGATGATGATCTGCTTTGACTGGCAGTATCCCGAAGCGATGCGCACGCTGGCGCTTAAAGGAGCACAGGTGATCTGTCATCCTGCCAATCTGGTTCTGCCCTGGTGTCAGCGAGCCATGACCATCCGCTCTCTGGAAAACCGGGTGTTCTCGATCACTGCCAACCGCGTTGGTAAAGAGATTAACGGCAAGTTTGGCGAGACCTTCACCGGCAAAAGTCAGATTCTCAATACCAGAGGCGAGATCCTGCAGCAAATGGGAGAGACCGAAGAGGGCTTCATTATTGCCGAGATCGACCCTATCCTGGCTGATGACAAGACCGTGACGGAATATAACAACGCCTTCAGTGACCGCCGTCCCCAATTCTATGAGCTTGGCTGACCTGTATTCATGAACGAAGACCGTCGATTAGCAGGGACTCTTTCCCCCGGTGCGCTCAAACAGGAAATCGACCGACTCCGCCAAGAGATCCAGCGGCATAACGTCCTTTACTATGAACTGGCTAATCCCCTGATCAGCGACTATGAGTATGATCAGTTGGTGAGAAGATTGCAGGAACTGGAACAGCTTCTCTCTGCTCCGGAACGCCTGGATTCACCCTTGCAACAGATCAGCAGCGATGTCCAGAAGGGCGCCACGGTCATCCCTCACAAGCAACGCATGTATAGCTTGGACAATGCCTATTCCCTGGAAGAGCTCAGGACATGGACCGACCGCATTACGCAAAGCACGGGCAGCTTTCCGGATTTGATCGCCGAGCATAAGTTCGACGGTTTCAGCATCAACCTCTGCTATGACCAGGGAGTTCTGCTATATGCCACCACCCGTGGTGACGGTTTTGAGGGTGAGGATGTCACGGCAAATGTGCTGACCATTCCATCCATCCCCCGCAATATCGCTTTCCAATATCAGATCGAGATCAGGGGAGAGATCTTTCTGCTTCTGGATGAATTCCTGCGGATGAATGAGCAACGCCGCCAGGAGGGTGACAAGGTCTTTGCCAATCCCCGCAATGCCGCTGCCGGAACGATCAAGCTCAAGGACAGCACCGAGGTCACCCGTCGTAACCTCTCCATTTGCCTGTATGGTATCGGCTACTGTCCCCAACGCAGCTTTCAGACGCATCAACAAGTACTGGAATTCCTCCTTGAACAGGGGTTTCCGGTCTCTCGAGAGTATCGCCTGATCAATGATCTTGATAAGCTTAGCGTTTATTGTGAACATTGGGAATCATATAGATACACCTTACCCTATGACATTGACGGCATCGTCCTGAAGGTAAACGACATCAATCTGCGCGAGACCCTGGGCTTCACCAATAAAAGCCCCAAATGGGCTGTCGCGTACAAATTCAAACCTGAGGAAAAGGAGACCCGTCTGCTGGACGTGTCGTTCCAGGTTGGCAGAACCGGTGCCGTTACCCCCGTCGCCATACTCGAGCCGGTATTGATCAGCGGCTCGACCGTCTCACGCTGCACTTTACATAATGATGACGAGATCAAACGCCTCGATCTGCATACCAATGACTGGGTTACGATCATCAAATCCGGCGAGATCATCCCCAAGATCCTCAGAGTTGACCCCCTCAAGCGACCCCCGGATGCCAAAGCGATCCTGTTCACCACTCTATGCCCGGTCTGCCACAGCCATCTCTTCCAAGACGAAGAAGGCGCCATTCATTATTGCTCCAATGGCAACTGCCCGGCACAGATCCAACGCCGTATCGAACACTGGTGTTCCCGATCAGCTATGGATATCAGCGGGTTGGGTGAAAGCTTGATCGCCCGTTTCATTGAGGAAGGTCTGATCACCCGGATCCAGGACATCTACACCCTTGACTTTGGCCGCATTGCCGCACTGGATCGACTGGGCAAAAGATCGGCAGACAACCTGAAAGCATCAATCGAACAATCCATAAGCCAGAGTTTTGACCGCGTGTTATATGCTCTGGGCATCAGATTTGTCGGCGACAAAACCGCCCGCACCATTGCTGCGGCATTACTTAATATCACTGCTGTCATACAAGCCAGTGAAGAAGACCTCTGCGCCATCCCCGACATCGGCAAAAAGATCGCGCACTCCATCCACGAATACCTGCACAACCCCGAAAACATCGCCTTGATCGACGCTTTGAGACAGATTGGACTGAACTTTGAATACACCTCAAACCAGGAAAGCGATCTCCTGAATGGCAAGACCTTCCTGATCACCGGCACCTTGCCCAATTACCCGCGTAAGGATATGGAAGACCTCATCATCCGCCACGGTGGCAGGTTGATCAGCGCCGTCAGCAAGAATCTGGACTACCTGATCGTCGGCGAAAACGCCGGGTCAAAACTCGAGAAAGCCAGGCAATTGAGTAGTGTAGTGATCATTGATGAAGCGGGACTTATGGACATGATAAAGGGCGCTATAGGAAAGCGCCTCTGCGATACACAAGGCGCTGAAGATAAGCGCTCCGACGACAAGTAAGATGGGAATCCTCAAGCGTTACATCCTCAAAGAGCACCTGGCACCATTTCTGATCTCACTGGCGGTGGTCACGCTTATCTTGTTGACCGACAGGATCATCGACCTGCTCAATACAGTGATCGAGAAGAAACTCGACCCTGGCACCGTGATCAACCTGTTTGCCCTGTCACTACCCTTTATGCTGGCGCTTTCCATTCCGATGGCAGTTCTGGTGGCGACCATTCTTGCCTTTGGCAGAATGACCGTGGATCGGGAAACGATCGCCATGAAATCCAGCGGAATCAATGTCTATCGGATGATCACACCGTTGCTGGCCGTTGCCTGCGCCTTAACCGGACTGATGGTCTATTTTAACCACTGGTTCCTGCCGGAATCCAACCACAAACTCAAAAACCTCATGGTCAAGATCGCCTATTACAAACCCATGACCAGCATCAAAGCCGGCGAATACACCCACCTCATGGATTATACCGTCTTCGTCAAAGAAAACAACGCATCCGAGCTGCGCGACATCCTGATCTATGACCGCTCGCAGACCCGCTTTCCCCAAACCCTGATCGCCAAAAGCGGACGCATCTCTCAGATGGACCAAGGCAACAGCATGGAGATCATGCTCAACCAGGGTGAAATGCACGTCCGCGATGACAAGGAACCCAATAAATACCAGGTGCGCCATTTTGATTCCTATGTAATCAATCTGCGTAATCTGGGAGCTGCCATGGACACGTATGAGACCGGCTACCGCAGTGACCGTGAAATGACCTTCCAGCAATTGAAATCAGACATCCACGCCAAAAAGGAGGAACTGGCAAAAGCCCGGACTGAAAGCGAAGGCATCAACCAGCGGTTGAACGCTCTGGGGAATGGAACCGACATAGAACGCCGCCGCTATCTGGTCATGAAACAGATCAGTGACGACCGCGTCCGGGAGCTGGACATTGCTGTCCGCTCTCTTCTGGTGGAATACCACAAGAAGTTTGCCCTTTCCTTTGCCATTATTATCTTTGTCCTGATCGGCATCCCGTTGGGTCTGATGACCCGCAGCAGCGGGATTGGAATGGCTTTTTCCGTTTCCTCGCTCATCTTTTTGATCTATTATGTCGCGCTTAACAGTGGCGAGCAATTTGCCGACAAGGGCTACATGTCGCCGTTTATTGCGATGTGGCTGTCCAATTTCATCTTTCTCGGGGTCGCGATCGTCCTGATCATTGCCTCCATTTACGAGAAACAGATCATCGACCTCCACCGCCTGAGCTGGAGGTTGACGCACCTCAAAGTCCGCAAATCCGAACTCCCGGACGAAGTTCTTCATTAGTAGGCATCCGATGCGCATCCTTGACCGATATATCATCCGCCAGTT
>VGPI01000104.1 GCA_016875595.1 Candidatus Cloacimonadota bacterium | reverse complement strand
AAATGAAAGATAACTCACCGGTTCCAATTTTTCCATTTGACAGCGGAGGCATTATATAAAAGTGAAGTGCATGAAGAAAATCCTAATTCTATTGGTATCATATCTGGCTGTCACTTGCTGTATGCCAGCGGCGATGCAGCCACCGGTGGCAGAGCAACGTCCCGACACCTTGTACGTCTTGGGCAATATCCTGGTGGATAACTGGAGTTATCTGCGCAGCGGGGATGACTATGTAATGGAATTGATCACCCGGGAGAATGCCTATGCCAGAGAGCAGATGAGACCCAGCCGGAAACTTGCCGGAAAGCTGAACCGTGAATATCTGAAAAGGGTCGATGTGACCGAGGACTCATATCCCTATCAGGAGGGCGGGTACTCATATTTTACCCGGAGTATCAAAGGCAAGGCATATCCCATCTATTATCGCCGGCAAGATCAAAAGGACTCGCCTCTGGAAGTGGTTTTGGACTTGAATGCGCTGGCAAAGGGGAAGGCATATTTCTCTCTGGGAATCTATGCCATCAGCCCGGATCAGAACTGGCTGGCTTTTTCCGAAGACAACCTTGGTGATGAGATCTATACCCTGCATCTCAAAGACCTCAGAACCGGCAGGACGAAGAAGACGGAGATCACCGGCATCGCTGACTTTGTCTGGGCGGGGGACAGCCGGCGCTTCCTAATTGTTCTACAAGATGATCGGTACCGTTCCTATGCTTGTTATCAAGGCGATATAGAAGGCAGCAGGGTTACTCTGAAACTTCGGGAGGATGATCCGGGTTATGATCTGTCGATGTATAAGAGCTGCGACCAGAACATGATATTCCTGCTGCATTACAGCAAGAACCAAACGGAGATCCGGTATCTGGACGCCTCTGTTCCGGACGGTGAATTCCGTTTGATCCTGCCCAGGCGGGATGACGTTATCTATTATCCGGACTATCTGAATGGTGTGTTTTATCTGCAGACCAATGCGGACAGTCCGGCATATTCCATCCAATTTTGTCCGGAAACCGAGATCGGTACAGGCAATTGGCAGACCCTGATCGCCGGAGTGGACGAAGAACCGGTCATGTCCTTTCAGCTATTTGCGGGAAAGCTGATTCTGCTCAAACGGGTCGGTGGATTCAAGGCGTTTTATATCTATGATCTCCTGACCGGACTCGAACAGGATTGGCTGATTCCGGAGTATCCGGTAGATCTGCATTTCTGGCACAATCCCGATCCTGCTGCAGAATTCTTTACCTGCACGATGGAAAGTGATCTGAAACCATACTCGATACATTCCTATTACTTTGATAGCGGTGAAACCAGAGTATTGTACGAAAAACCGGCATTCAAGGGTTATCGGCAAAATGCCTATCAGTCCGAGATCCGTTATGTGGAGGCGGGAGACGGTACCATGATCCCCCTGCGGCTGATCTATTCCAGTTCTTTGGATCTCAAGCAGACGCATCCGCTCTGGCTGTATGGTTATGGTGCCTATGGTGATTGCGAGGATCCTTATTTTTCGGCATCGAGGTTTTCCATCCTTGACCGAGGAGTGATCTATGCAGTTGCACATGTCAGAGGAGGTGGAGAATTCGGCGATATCTGGTATCAACAGGGTAAGCTGCACAACAAGCAAAACAGCTTTAGCGATTTCATATCCTGCATGGATTATTTGATCAGAGAGGGATTGACGGAACCAGCGATGCTATTGATCGAAGGGGGGAGCGCCGGAGGTCTCCTGGTGGGGGCAGTCGTCAATCAGGCATGGGATAAATGCCGGATCGTTATCGCCGATGTGCCGTTTGTGGATGTGGTAAATACTATGCTGGATCCATCTCTGCCCTTGACGGCACAAGAATATCAGGAATGGGGTGATCCGGGCAAGCCGGCAGATATTGACTATATGCTTTCCTATAGTCCTTATGACAACGTCCGGCAAGTTCCATATCCGGATCTCCTGATCAGCGCTGCCTGGTATGATTCCCGGGTGGGATACTGGGAAGCGCTGAAGTGGACACAAAAGCTGAGGTCGATGAATACATCGGGCAGCAAGATCATCTTCCGGCTCAACTGGAACGAAGGTCATACGGGGGCAAGCGACTTTTACCAAGGAATGAAGACGTATGCGGAAACCACTGCTTACGGATTGTCGATGATCGCCCCCTACCTAACAAAGTGACGCTACGACCACAATTCTATTCAGGCAAGTGCAATATGTTCAAGGAGACAGAAGTAGGTTGAAGTATGAGTCAACGGTTTTGGGGTGACCAAAGCAAATGGCTCCCATAGATCATGTTTCACAAGATTAATGATATTTTTGGCACATAACGTGCAACACACGCCGACGGTTTAATATATCCTTACAGGAGGAAACAAATGCTCAAGAAAATGAAGAATCAAAAGGGGTTTACCCTGATTGAGATCCTGGTCGTGGTCATCATCGTTGCGATTTTGGCTGCCATTGCCGTTCCGCGCTATCTGCGCTATGTGGAAAGATCACGCTCGACTGAAGCGCAAACCGCAATCAGCACGATCCGCAAAGCCTATGATATCCAGGTTCAGACCACTGGTTCTGCCGATGGATTCAGCGTTGAACAGGCATTGAAAGAAGCCCGGCTGGGAGAGAGCACATTGAAGAACTGGAGATTCGAAGTGATCGGAAATCCACCCACCAAATATGTCGCTACATCCACTCAGGACTTTGTCGGTGGGGATAACAGGCAGGTTTGGTATGATGTCGCAACTGCCAAGTTTCATGGCTATGGGATTGACAATTTCACCAATCCGGAGACCGGAGGAACCGAAGCCGAAGCCGAGAAGTAAACAAGCTGAAGGAGAGCAAATTGACGATCCACGAATTGCTCCGCTTCACCGCGGAAGCGGGTGCGTCGGACTTGCATATTGCAGCCGGCGCACATCCGATGGTGCGGGTGAATGGAAGAATGAAACGGTTGAATCTGCCTATTTTAAGCGTCGAAGAGATGGAAAATCTGGTCTTCGGTGTAATGAATGAAGTCCAGCAAGATATGTTTCGCAAGAATCTGGAGATTGACTTCTCCACTAAATTGAGCAATGATGTCCGATTCCGGGTAAATGCCTTCAACCAGATCAATGGTATTTCTGCAGCGTTTCGTGTAATTCCCAATGAGATCAAGTCCTATGAAGAATTACATCTGCCCGAGATCATGAAGCGGTTAACCACCAAGGAAAAGGGACTGATTCTGCTAACCGGACCCACTGGAAGCGGTAAATCAACGACCCTGGCGACAATGATCGACACCATCAACGACACGCGATATTGTCATATCATCACGATCGAAGACCCCATCGAGTTTGTCCACCGTAGTAAGAACTCCCTGATCAATCAACGTGAGCTTGGTCATGACACACATTCGTTTACAGCCGCATTGAGATCTGCCCTGCGTGAAGATCCGGATGTGATCCTGGTTGGTGAAATGCGTGATTTGGAGACAGTGTCACTGGCGTTGACAGCTGCGGAGACCGGTCATCTGGTTTTTGCCACCCTACATACCGGTAGTTGCACCAAGTCAATCGACCGTATCATCGATATGTTTCCCAAAGAGCAGCAACAACAGGTACGATCAATGCTGTCAGAATCGCTGGAAGCGGTGATCTCACAAGCCCTGTTGCCAACGAAAGATGGTAAGGGGCGAGTCCCTGCGGTGGAGATCATGGTTGCCAATGCGGCAGTAAGAAACCTGATCCGTGAAGAGAAGACCTATCAATTGCCATCAGTGATTCAAGCCAGCACCAAAGAAGGTATGCAGACCCGGGATCAATCATTGTACAACCTGGTGATGAACAACTTAATCGAACGTACGATCGCCGAGGAATTTGCCGAGAATCCCAAGATGTTTGCTACTGGAGCTGGATTTTAGGAGAATATGCAAGCATCATATTCAAGCCGGGCGCTTGTGATAATCGCTCCTGCGGCGGTCAGTATGGAGGATGGATGCTAAAACCGCTCGGAAACGAACGGGGAATGACCCTTGTCGAAGTTCTGGTGACATCACTGGTAATTGTGTTTACAGTTATCAGCATCTATATCGGCGTGGTCTTTGCCGAGAAGCAACTGACCCGGAATTACCGGGACCGGGTAGCGACTCTGGTGGCTTCTGGTGAAATGGAATGGCAGTATTACCGGTTTCGGACTTTCAATTCCTTTGATCTTTTTGGGGATAGGCAGGTGGTCATCGATCACCTGCCCCGCGGCAGAATCCTGTTCGGCAGAATGTCGGTTGATGTTCAAAACAAGTACGAGACTCCTTTAGGTCAGTATTTATATTATGACCAGGTTCAGATATCGGTGACTTGGAACGAACCATTGGACACCCGACAGAGGAAAGTCGTCATTCGAGAGGATTTTTACCACCAAAGGTAACATGAATGATAAAAAGAAGCTTAACTAACGATAAAGGTTATACAATGATCGAGCTGGTCGTCGTGGTAACCATTTTTGGGTTTTTAATAGCCGTTTCAACAGTGGGTTTCAGCGTATTTTTCTCCAAATTCAAGGAACTCAGCAAGTGGGCAGAATTGCAGAAATCTGCTTTTGAGTGTGTCTTAACCGTTAAGAATGGTCTTTCAGTCGGGACTGGCAATTCACAGCAGTTTTATGGAATTGCCAATGCCGAGAAACTCTATATTCAAGGTGTCAATGCCGTTACCGGTAATACTATCACCTGTAAACCACCTGCTCATGAAGCGGCAAATATGAACGACCAAGTGCGTTTTTTCTGGGATGGGAATTATGTGCGGGCGACCTATCAGCATGGTCAGATCTCATCTTCCTATCCGCTTTATGTATTCCCGCCCTACAAACGGGACAATGATATTCGAGTGTCCAAATTCAGATTCACACGGCTAAATAGTGGCGATGAAACAAAAGTCGTCCAACTGGATTTTGAAGCCGAGATGAAGATCTCTCCCACCAAGACACGTAAAGTCGTGTATGTGACAAAAATGACGACCATTAAATAACAGAGATGGAATCACGGTTAAAACGAAGCAGGGAGGTAAAGATGATGAACCTGATGCATAACCAGCGAGGCAATCTTGCTGTAGCGCTTGCCTTGGCCATATTGGGCATTATGTCCGGGTTGACCATGTCAGTGCTCGCCATGAGGGATACGGTAGGTTTTAATTATGATTATGAAGGTGTCCAGAGTTTACATTTCCTGCGTTCCGAAGGTAAAAGAGCGCAGACTTTAGTGGAGAAAATGGACTATTCTGGAGGCGGGTTTTCAGCTCCGGACAAATATGCTGAGGTAAGTGGATCTCATCTAAAACGCACATTTCATCTTAGAACCAAGATCGAACGTGACAACGTAACAACAGGTGGCGGGATGTTTTTTACAGGTGGTTATGCTATTCGATCTCTGGTGACTTCTGCCAAGGGAATTGGGGGATCCGCTCAATGGACGCAAGATCGGTCGATAGTCAAGAAATACGGGATTCACTATATCAGACGAACCAGCTTTGCCGGTTATCATTACTTCACGGATACCGATCAATCTGTCAATTCCACTCCAGTGTATTTCTGGGGACCAGACGTTATCTACGGCAAGGTGCACAGCAATTCCGATATCTGGCTCAAACAACTGGGTGGAGGGCAGAATGGAGGCTGGCCAACCTTTTATGGCAAGGTCACCACGGCCGGGGCAATTCAATCTTTCAGCGGGCAACCGCCTTATGCCCAGATCTTCCGGGGTGGATATATGGAGCATGTAAATCCGATCGAATTCAATCCTCAGGCGACACTTATCATCAATAACGGACAACCATTTGCTGGTGGTGCCCATCTGCCCAATTCGATCTTCCTGGTGACAGTAGGGGGTTCTCAATATACATCATACCGCGGGGATATGTCAGATAATATCCGTGAGTATGCCACCGTATGGACAAACTATCCTCCCGGGGTTGATTCATTATATCGGAATAACTATACGGTAAGGGATACTGTCTGGTCTACCGGACCCGGTGGTGCACTAAGCAATCAGTCGATCTATGTAAAGTCCAATCTCTGGATACGCGGGACATTTTCGGGAAAACAGACCTGGTGCTCCAAGTATAATATGATGTTGAATAGAGACATCATATATTCTGGAACGGCAGCCGGAGCAGCTCCGGATAATCCCGACAATATGAACCTCAACGATTTTACTGGATTGGTCTCAGAGAGATCGATCTTGATTCAGTATGGATATCGGGATCCAATTGATTCCATGAGATATCGGCCAAATTGCCAGCCTACCGCGGGCACAAGTCCCGGCATTATGATCTATGCTGCCATGTGTGCTCTCGGACCACAAGGCGACCCTACCCCTGAAAATCCCTCTGGTGCCGGTGTGTTTTCATTTGAATATCAGCGACCTCATTCGTCTGTGCCAGCATACCGGTTGGGAAATGTCATATACGACAAGATTGATCTTCATCGGCGCCGGTACCCGCAAACAACGGCCCAACTCTGGCCTCAGAATATTGACTATCCCTGGTACAACCCATTGTGGCCGGAAAGAATCCCGATGAATGAACGTGGTACAATAACGCTGTATGGTTCGGTAGCTCAGAGACGACGCGGCTTTGTTCATCGTAGTAATTATGATACTGAGCATCAACCGGCGATCTATGGTTTGTGGGATATACCTGCAGGTTATCTTGGCGGACCTCCTAATACTGCCTATAATGACCCTGTACTGCCAATTGTCTTGTCGACAACCAATGCCCCAGGGGCGACTGGTGCCGGGGTGGGCTACAGTGAAAAGAACTATCACTTCGATGAGCGTCTGTCTTTTGCCCAACCACCGGATTTTCCGGAAGTACACGTTCGAGGTGGATTGACTCCTTTCGAATCAGAGAACTGGACGCTCCGTCATGTACCGAGGACTTTTTAAGAGTTTTGAATGATATACGGATAAAGAGGAAATATGAAAAAGCAAAAAGTGGTAAAATTCAAGGAATCCGTGGGAATTGACATTGGGACTCACAGCGTCAAGGTGGTGCATCTCAAAAAGTTGCACGACGGATTTAAGCTGCTGAACTACGAGGTCAGACCCACTGTACCGCATGGAACGGAATACGTGCCCTCAGATTTGAGGTCGGACCGCTTTGCCCCGATCATTGTCGAGATACTGAAGACTCTTCATATTAATCCAA
>VGPI01000103.1 GCA_016875595.1 Candidatus Cloacimonadota bacterium | reverse complement strand
AACTCAGCATGGGATGATAATAGGTGTCGAAAATGCGGCGGAACCGGACATGGCTGAGATAAAGCCGGCGTTTGGCTCGCGTGACACCAACGTAAAAGAGCCGGCGTTCCTCCTCCATTTCCTCTGCACTGTCCATGGACATCCGGTGAGGGAGCAATTCATCCTCCATACCGGCGATAAAGACGGAGTCAAATTCCAGCCCTTTGGCATTGTGCATGGTCATCAGTCGCAAGGTGTCACGGCTGTCGGAGAGGCGGTCGAGATCGGTTTGGAGCGATATATATGGCAGGTAATCGGTTAGCAACGGCACTCGATCCTCTCTGACCTGAAAGTGGTCGGTGAATTCGGACACGGAGGAGACGAATTCGGAGAGGTTCTCCGCCCGGGAAATGTCCTTGGGATCCTGGCTGCGCTGGTAATGCTCCAGCCATTCGAGTTCCTCCAGAATGGTCTTGACGACGCTCAGAACGGGGCTTTCCAGTGCCATGGAGCGCCAGCGGATCAGGCGAGCGTAAAATTCCCCTATCCTTTGGAGGGTTCTGCTCTGCAGATCGGGGATCGTAGCGCTGTTGCCGAGAGCGGTGAACAACGGGATGTGCAGCTTGGCAGCATGGGAGATGATCCGGGTGATGGTGGTCTGTCCAATGCCGCGGGGTGGTTCATTGATGATGCGGAGGAGGTTTTCGTTGTCCTGGGGATTGTCGATGACCCGCAGATAGGCGAGCATGTCTTTGATCTCCTTGCGCTGGTAAAAGTATAAACTGCCGACGATGGAATAGGGGATCTGGTGCTGGGTGAGGGCATACTCAAAGACGCGGGATTGGGCATTGGTGCGGTAGAGGATGGCGATATCGCGCAGTGGTATGCCGGATGCGGAGAGTTCCTTTACTTTCAGAACGGTTCTATTGGCTTCATCGGTCTCGTCCTCATAGGTGTGCAATTCCGGGAGGTCGCCTTGGCCGAGATCCGACCAGAGGTTCTTGCTGTGGCGCTTGCGGTTGTGCTTGATGATGTCATTTGCCAGATCGAGGATGCGGGTGGTGGAGCGGTAGTTCTGTTCCAGTTTGATGGCATTGATCTTGCCGTAGTCACGTTCAAATTCCAGGATGTTTCTGATGGTAGCGCCACGCCAACTGTAGATCGCCTGGTCATCATCTCCCACGACGCAGACATTGCGGTGATACCGGGCGATCTGATAGACGATCTGAAACTGAGCATAATTTGTATCCTGATACTCGTCAATCATGACGTAGGGGAATTGCTGCTGGTATTTGCGGCGGATGGTATCGTTGTCTCGCAATAGGCGGGCAGTATAGAGCAGGATGTCGTCAAAGTCCAGTGCCTGATTGAGCAGCAGGTTTTGCTGGTACAGCTCATAGATCTTTCGTTGCATAAGCGAAGCTAGTCCGTCACCGGCATCGCTTTCGGAGATGTCCTCGGGGAGCATCAGTTTATTCTTGAAGCGGCTGATAGTATTGAGGATTCTGGGGATGGGGAGCTTGGTCTTGTCATAGCCGTGTTGTTTGTAGATCTTCTTGAGCAGGGACTTCTGGTCGTCATCGTCATAGATGCTGAAGTTGGAGTTAAAGGGCAGATGGGCTGCTTCGAAACGGAGAATGCGGACGCAGATCGAATGAAAAGTGCCTACCCATAAAGCGCTAACATTGAATCCCAGGATCTGTTGCAGGCGGGTGATAAGTTCCTGGGCGGCACGGTTGGTGAAGGTGACGATCAGCAGATTCCAGGGCGGGACTTTGAGTTCTTTGATCATCCAGGCAGCGCGGTGGATGATGGCTTTGGTCTTGCCGCTGCCGGCACCGGCAAGAGCGAGCACCGGACCTGCGGCAGTGGTCACCACCTGCCGCTGTTGATCGTTCAGTCCGGATAGGAGGTCAATTGGGGACACGAACCCAGCATACTTGTGACAGACGCCCTTCGAGAATTCCTCCATTCTGCTGCTTGTAGGCAGAAACCCGGAAATAATAGTCCCCGGGGAACACGCCTCCTTCGTAGAATTCATTGGTCTGAACGCTGCCAATCCGGGCGAAATTGGCGTTGTATCCCTGTCCCATATAGACATAGTAGCCATCGGTGTTTGCCGTTGGATTGGCTGACCAGCGCAACTCATAGAACTTGATACTCTGTCCGGCTGTCGAAGCCCGGGTTATGATCCCAGAAACCTCATAGGGCACGATCACATCACTATGTCCGATTGGGTCGAGGGGATTGGAACGTCTCAATCCGCATGCCATCAACAGAACAAGTACGATCAGTAATAACGTTATAATTTTCATGGTCATCCTCAAAACCTGATCTCAATCCCGGTCGGGGTGAGTTTGAGCGGTGCTTTATAGTAATCATTGTGCACCCTTTGCCATAAATCTGCATTGAATGCTTCTGTGGAGTGCACGACGTCATACACATTGAACAACCAGACCAAAGAGGCCAATCCGACAAAAATGAGTGTAAACTGATAGTCTCCCTGAGCTTTCTTGTAAAAATTTTCAATTTCAAGAACCTGAGTGGCATCCAGATACTTTTGATAGTTATACATTGCCCGGTCATAGTAATAGGCGGAAATGCCGATCAACACCAACTCGGTGCCGAGGAAAATATGCCCCTTGGTATAATCCCCGGTGGAATACTGACCCCAACCGGGGATCAAAGCAGATTTGCCCACATTGAGATTTACGGATTGGGCGTTATTCTCGTAGAGTTGTAGCAGTTTTTGCCTTTCGATGAGATCATTACGGTAGTTTATCCGGTCAAACCAATCCTGCCAGCCATACTTGGCGGGATCAGAGAAGCGGTTAATATCGAAGGTTTGTTGTGCTGTCAGAGTGGCTCCGGTGGTTAGGAGTAACAGGATAAAGCTTGCTTTGAACATAGATATACCTATTGCATTAATGCTTCGGAGATCTTATTGAGCGGGACGATGGATCTATCTCTCAGATTGATCTGCCAGAGATAGAAATAAGTCTCCCGGGGAGTAAGTATGTCATAACGTGCTTCATACTTATATTGTCCAGTGGAGAGCATTATCTTCCAGCCCGAATCCCTGATTTCGTTTGGTTTATACATAACCAGGAGGTTGCGCTTTACGTTATTGATCCTTGTATTGAGCAGACCATTGCGGTAGTCATTGACGATTCTCTGGGCAAATGCGGTGGGATTCCGTTCTGCTTCCATCAGGTTTTGAATTTCTGCGACCTTCTGGCGATATTCTGCTTTATTATGTAGTTGGATTGCTTCCCGATATAGCAGAAGTGCTTCGGCATACTTTTTCTGGACATCGAGTTTATTGGCTTGAACTGCCAGATTTTCAGCTTGCTGGATATTAGCCTGCACTGTTTCCATACGACTGATCGCATCTTTGGCGGCGGGGAAATCCGGGATGATATCGAATGCCTTGTGATAGTGGATCCGGGCATTAGTAAAATCGTAGAGAGCCAGGTACTCATTACCCTTGGCGATAAACAAACCGGCAATCTGAGACAATCTGGTGTCTATGATGAGAGTGTTTTCAGGATAGGCGCTTACTGCCAGGCGGAAGTATCGATCAGCCTCCAAATAGTTCTCTTCTGCAATGGCTATCTCTGCCTGAGTTTGATAGATATCCGAGATCAAGCGGTGTACTTTGTCTTTATCGGCAACCGGATATCGAGCCATTTCAAAGAGAATGGTCAATGCATCGCGAAAGAATCCTGTTTCCGCCAGTGTTTTAGCATACTCGATACGGTTGTTTGAGTAACTAACCAGCCAAGGTTTGGCCTGCACTTCATATTCATTTCCGGGATAAAGATCATAGAGTTTCTTATAATCCAGCCAGGCTGCATTCCAATCACCCAAAATGGTCATGGCAAGGTTAATCCGTCGGAATAGAATAGCGGGAGTATGTCTGGATCGTGGAATTTCCTCCAGGACAAGATTCATATAAAACTGTCCTTCACTGAGTTTCCCTGCCTCCAGGCTGTTATCGGCGAGTAGTTTATATACGTTTGCCAACAGGGTATCGGCAGATTCCGAATTTGCCAGTTTGCCAAATCGGATCGCCAGTTGCCAGCTCTGTCGCTGAATCGCCATTAAAGCAAGCTCCCGGTAGCTTGCCGAGCGCAGGAGTTCCGCCCGGGTCCGCAGGGCACCGTTGTTTCCTGTCTCAATATAGGCGTCGAATTCCTCAATGGCAGCGGCGAAGCTGCGTTGCCGGTACATCTCTTCTCCACGGCGGTATTGATTCATTTCACAGGCGGTGGCGAGCAGGATCAGTAATGCCAGGGTCAGGAAGCTGGGGCGCTGAGGGAAAGCGCCCCTACGGACGGCGGTGGCGAGCAGGATCAGTAATGCCAGGGTCAGGAAGATGGGGTGCTGAGGGAAAGCGCCCCTACGGAAAGCTATGGTTTTACAGATAGTAGGCATAGTCTTCACGGGCAGGTTCGAATCGAGGATCATTCGCTTCTTCCAGCCAGGCAGCCAGTTCATCGGAGATCCCATGAGTAAGGATAATGCGTTGGATGCTCATATCTTGCAAGGCACTGATCTGCTTGTAATTGGGATGCAGGGCATCGATGATCACACTATGGGTTGAAAGTACGATCGGCCGGATACTCTCCATGGTCGCAAGATCCGATGTATAAACCAAAGATCCATCCCCTTCCTCAAACCTGAGAGAATATGCCTGCATCATGTTTTTCAGGCTATAGCGGTGGATGTGATCGCCATAACCGAGAAGGTGGTCGTTCATGACGGGAATGATCCCACCAATATGTGATCCGACCTCTGCCACCGGATACACTTCCAAGATAAATTGGAAACGGGTGGGGAAAGTGTAGAACAATGACAATGTAGCGAGGAATTCTGACTGTCGTTCCGGCAAGAACAACTTCAGGGGCTTGGTTCGTTGTTGCAGGTAAAGCATCTGCAGCACCATATAGATACCAGAAATGTGATCGGGATGGTAATGCGTGATGAGGATGGCGTCGATGACATTAGCGTCCAGCCCATGTCGGAGCAATTTTTGCGCCGTACCTTCACCACAATCCGCCAGAATATGCCTCTCGCTCATGTTTATATAGAGACAGGATTGATTGCGGTCAAGCGTGGGAAGTCCGGGTCCAGCGCCAAGAATGATAAATTTCACGTTCTTGATCTACCTTGTTTGATTTGGTTAGCCGGGATCACAATAGGGATCTTGTCCAATTTCCGGGCAAAGATGATAAAGAAAGTGGCAAAGACCGCCGTTGTGCTCAGGAGCAGTACCCGCTTTCCCACCATATAGACCACGATCGTGGTCAGGACGATCAGGACATTGATCACATATACCATGACTGCGGTAACCTTAGTGGAACCAAGGGCGGTATGGATGCGATGCGTGGAGTGGTCTTTACCGCCTTGCATGATGTGCCTGCCATCACGTTTACGGGTATAGCTCACCAAAGCGATATCAAAAATGGCATAGCTCAAGAGTAGCACAGGCAAGAGATAGAACATCTTATCGTCATTAAAATTACGGGCATAGACCGCCATTAATACACCCATCGAGGATAGAAAATAGCCGATGAACATACTCCCCGCATCACCCAGGAAGATCCTGGCAGGGTTGAAGTTGTAGGGCAAAAAACCAAAGACAGCGCCGGAAAAACTCAGCGAGATCAGCCCGATCAGCGCCATTGCCTCGGCATTTGCCGGTTGCCCTTTGATCAAACTGAAGGCAAAGAAACCCAATCCCAGGATCCCGGCCATTCCACTGATGACGCCGTCCATATTGTCCAGAAAGTTCATGGCATTCATCAATCCCACCATCCACACCAGCAATAGTGGAATTGCCAGATAAACTGATCCGAACATCATTTCCAGTTCCTGGAAACTGATGTTGGAAAGGATAAAGACCAGGCTCACCACGATCTGCCCGCCCATCTTGATTAGGGGCTTCATCCCGCGCCGGTCATCGATCAAGCCGATCAGCACGATTATCACCGCTCCGATCAGATAGCCGGTGAATTTCAGATCGAAGGACCGGCCGGGAGACATGACCACATCGTAGATACAGAGCAGGAGAAAACCCATGAAGACGCTCAATCCACCCATCAAAGGCACCGCTTTCTGATGTATCTTGCGCGCCTCGGGCTTGTCCACGAAGTTTATCGACCGGGCAAACTTGATGATCAAAGGCGTCAGCCCATAGACGAATAACCAGGACATTATGAATACGGTCAGGTATTCATAAACTCTATTCTCCATTTCTCATTCTCCATTTGCTCACTTTTTTCCCAACCCTGCAATCCGGCGTCTTTTTGTCAAAGGAATTATTGAGCCGATGCCACGTCACGCCCATTTCCGGATGCCTGGGGTTGAAAGTTCTCTGTTCGAATACCGCATCGATCCCACGTCCCGCTGTAGGATCACATGAGTTTCATCTCGGGTTCCTCTCGAGATAGTCTCGAGTACTCGAGAGGAACTCGAAGCGATATTCCGATAAAAGCGATCCGATCCATTAGGCAGAATGAAACGGATCAGCAGAGAACGGGCGGTTCCGGAACCCCGGAACCGCCCTTTGCGCGGAGTAATGCGATGCGTTTGATTTTGATTTTGCGTTATTTTCCAAATACACTGGTAGATGACACGACTCGATAAAACATCATATCCCCATGAGGTGGATAGATATAATAGTACAAATCATCCACAAAGGAACTCAGGAGTTGCCAGTCCTCCCATGGTGTATTGGGGTCGGAACTTCGATATATTTCATAGGTCTCTGCTCCCGGTGCAGCATCCCAGGTGAGTTTGAGCCGTCCATCTTCAAGCAGGGTGATCTGGACGTTCTCCGGCGGAACCATTGGAGTGACCTCATCTTTGGACAGAATGAACTGACCGGTGGAGGTGACGTTCATGAACATCGCGTAATTATATGTTGTATGGACAAATACTGCTGAATCGATCCACACCCACTCATCGCTTGAGTTGATGGGGCGGTGATTTAGATGGATGGTTTCCGGCTGTGCTTCATGTGGTATTATATCTTCAGCCGGAGCCAGAGTCAGAGATAACTCAAAGTTTCCGGAACCAAATCTACTGATTATCCAGTATTGAGAATCTAGAGTCAGTGATTCATCCGGGACATGATCCACTTCCGGGTCATTGATCCTGTACGCCGCCCACCTTGCTCCGCTAC
>VGPI01000102.1 GCA_016875595.1 Candidatus Cloacimonadota bacterium | reverse complement strand
CAGTTTGCATGGATCAGATCCGGTGCCGATCCCGACGCAGGTGTCCGCAGCATTTGTCGATGCCTACCGTAGCTTGGCTGATAATTATGAGACTTCATATCTGGCAAACCTGCCCCTGTCCCGCCCCAAAATGCTGATCATCAGCCACAACCAATTGGACAGCTTCATTGGTGAATTTATCAACTGGAAGCGCGCCCAGGGTTTTGAGGTCTATGTCATTAATAAGCAGAGTATTGCTGCCAACCCGTCAGTGCAGCAGATCAAGGATGCGGTGTATAATCACTATATGCAGTATCAGTGTGATTATCTGCTGATTTTGGGCGATGTGACCGGTACCTTTACCATCCCGACGAATATCTATCCCTCTCCGGATGGCGCTGAACAGGATGCGGATGACGGTCATTATGGTAATCTGACTGGAGATGACTACTTTCCGGAGATGCTGGTCGGCAGGTTTTCTTTTGGTGATATAAGCGAATGTCTGACCATGATCAATAAGAGCATACGTTATGAGAAGAATCCGCACTTGTCTGATACTGCATGGTATTCCCGGGCTTTGGTAGTGGCTGGGAATTATGCGGAAGGCGGATTAAGACCGACAACGCCGGTACTCACCTCCCGCTGGCTCCGCGAGAAAATGCTGGGCTTTGGTTATTCTCAGGTCGATACTGTGTTCTACCCTCCCAGTTATCCCGCCACATCCACGATCCAGGCAGCGATCAATGCCGGGGTGTCGATAGTCACTTACCGGGGTTGGGGGGATGCCAATGGTTGGCATTATCCGCTGTTTCATATCCCGAACCTGAATAGCACGTTCAATGGTGCGCGGATGCCGATCGTGTTTTCTATTGTGTGTAATACCGGTGACTTCGCCAATCTGAATGTCAATCCCTGTTTTGGGGAAAAATGGATGCGTATGGGTTCAATCAGTTCACCCAATGGTGCGGTTGCCTTTGTGGGACCGTCTGATCTGCATACCCGCACCCGGCTTAATAACTCCATCTCCAGTGGGATGTGGAGCAGTATTTATGATTATGGTGTACGTATCTTCGGTAGTTCGGTGCTGGCTGGGAAGATCGAGATCTATAAGAACTTCCCCAATGATACCGGGACAAATGGAATTGTGCCCTTCTACTTCCATATCTACAACATGCTATCCGATCCATCGCTGAATATGTGGATTCTTACTCCCGCTGCCATATCGCCGGATGTCATTGTGGGTGGCACCACCTTTACCCAGTCCGATGCCCATATCCGGATCAGTGCGCCGCACTTGAATAATGCCATTGTGACCGGCACTAAGAATAACGAGGACTTCGGGTTTACCCGCATCAGCGGTGGATTTGCCATCCTGCCGGTCGATCCGGATCAGGATGGAGATCTGACGATCACCATCAGCAAAGAGAATTATCTGCCTCTGGTGACAACACTCGCTCCAGCGGGGACCCCTACCATCGGAGTAAGTAACAACTCCCTGACCGCTGCCGGTACTGTGATCAACCCGCATCAGACCTATACTCTGAACCTGACGCTCAAAAACTATGGGAGTATCGCCCTATCCAATGTAACCGCTACTCTGACCTCCGATCGTCCACAGATGCTGGAGATACCCAATAACACTCACAATATCAGCAGTTTGGGTGCGGGACAGACCACCACCGCCAGCTTTACGCTCAATGCCACGCATCTGGTTCAACCCCGGCAGATCATTACCTTCAATCTGGTATTCAGCCCGGTGAATGTAACGCATAGCTTCCAACTGATAACCGGTGGGGCGGAGATCTCGTTTGTCTCTTATGATGGGATCCTCCATCTGGGACAGAACAATACGGTCACGTTCACGATTATCAATAATGGCACGGCACCTCTGATCAATGCCGGTGTCAGTGCCTTTACGCAGACCACTGCGGCAGTGGTCACAACGCCGGTGGTGAACCTGGGTAATGTCGCCGTGGGCGAGACCAAGACCTTCCAGGCAGGGATCCAGATCGCCTCCGATACTTTCAATGGGCGCAACATCCCGCTCCGCTTTCTCTTTACCGATGCCCAGAATTACTCCTTCAATCGCTATTATGCAGTGACGGCAGGAGTGCCTACCACCACCGCTCCTACCGGACCCTGTGAGTATGGATATTGGGCTTATGACAGCTTTGATACTACCTTTCCACTGGCACCGGTTTACAACTGGACCGAGATCGATCCGCGGGATGGGGGACAGGGCACGGTTTTTCTCAATCAGGATGATGGCACGGTCGTCGTTGACCTGCCTTTTACTTTCCGCTTTTACGGCAATAACTACAACCAGTTAAGCATCTGTTCCAATGGCTGGGTGTCGTTCTTCCCGACCTGGATGGTCGATTTCAACAATCAATACATCCCGGCAGCGCTGGGTCCCTATACGATGCTTGCTCCTTACTGGGACGATCTCAAGGGGATGAAGATCGGCGAGGATCCGGATGGCAACGGCATCTTTGCCGATATGCGCATGATCTATTGGCATGATGCGGCAAACAATCGCTTCATCGTTGAATGGAATGATGCTTACAACCAATACACCATTGATCTGGGACCGGATGCACACCTGGAGAAGTTCCAGGTCATCCTCTACCCTCAGGCGGGAAGAGATGGCGACATCGTCTATCAATACCATACCATTGACAATCCCGGCACCGGATCAAACTACTGCACGGTCGGTATAGAAAACCACTCGCAAAAGGTTGGCTTGACCTATTCCCATGCCAACTTCTATCCTCCGACAGCCACTCCTCTTCAAGCCGGGCTGGCGATCAAGTTTACCACCATCCCTCCCGACAGCCATGTCGGTAACGATGATGCGGTCAATGCCAGTCCAATACAGTTGGGACAGAATTATCCCAACCCCTTCAATCCAACCACGACCATCGCTTTCAGCACACGCCAGACCGGCTGGGTCAAGGTCAGCATCTACAACCTCAAAGGTCAGTTGATCAAGACCCTGAGCGATACCGAAATGCCTGCCGGAGAGCACTCTCTCACCTGGGACGGAACCGACCATGAGGGAGCAAGCGTCTCTTCCGGGGTGTATTTCTACCGTCTGCAGGCCGCTGGACATACCCAAACCAGGAAGATGCTCCTTATGAAATAGACCCAATCTCTCTCCTCCAAACAAACCCCGATCCCATGCCGGACCGGGGTTTGTCCTGTCTACCTGAAAGAGCTGCAACCAGCGTAACTACAGATAGTTAGGCATTACATGAGGATTTAATGCTTGACAGAATGAGCCCCCTCAGAAGATAATCCACCCAGCTTTAGAGAATGTAATATGAAAAAAGAAACACGCTTCATTCTTGCCGTCATATTGGGAATACACATGGTCTTTATCGTTCCCGTCATAGCAAACACGGCAAGCCAGATCGGAAGTGACGAATATCACCAACGACACAGCGACTTGGTGATCGACTCGCTTCATACCCAGGAACCGCCAGGCCCGGAGATCATCCCGGAGACCATGGTCGCATCTTTTTATGGCAATCGTTTCCATGGCAAAAAGACCGCCAATGGCGAACGTTTTGACAAGAACCTGTTAACCTGTGCACACAACACACTACCATTCAATACAATTCTCCACGTCACCAACCCCCGCAATGGGAAAACTGTCACCGTACGCGTCAATGACCGCGGACCCTTTATTCGGGGACGACAGCTTGACTTGTCCTATGCTGCTGCCCGCGAACTCGGTATGCTCAAAGCGGGTGTGATCAAGGTGGAAGTAAGAAACCTGGGGATCGCCGGAGAGGACTTTCCCACCCCCGGATCTGCAGAACTGGCGCTTTCTTCAACTGAATAATCCGCCTCGCAGCTGACGCCGATAATTTCCTGATGGCAGAGAAATATCCCTTCTTTGAGACCCTCCCCATCAGATATTCCGGTGCCGTCCAGGATGCGTTGAATCACAAGCACCCAGTCATCGCCCTCGAATCCACCGTCATCACGCATGGGCTTCCCTTTCCCCAAAACATTGAGACCGCCCGGCGTCTGGAACAGATCGCTGATGCGATGGGTGTCGTTCCAGCTACCATCATCGTCCTCGATGGGGAGATCAGGATCGGATTGGCTGAGGACTTGATCCGGCGCCTGAGCCCGAACCCGGACAAATCAGACAGACCATCATCTACTTTACCATTCAACAAACTATCCCTGCGAGACCTACCCGGGGCAATCGTCACCAAAGCCAGCGGAGGCACCACGGTCTCGGCGACGATGGCGATCGCTCATTATTGCGGGATTCAGGTGTTTGCTACCGGAGGGATCGGAGGCGTGCATCGGGGCTGGCAGGTTCATCCCGATATCTCCACCGATCTGATCGCTCTTTCGCGGATACCGGTCATGGTCATATCCGCCGGATGCAAAGCGATCCTGGACATCTCCGCCACGCTGGAGGTCTTGGAAACACTGGGCGTTCCCGTTTATGGCTGGCGAACTGCGTCTTTTCCCGCCTTTTACACCCGGCACAGCGGATATGGCATCCCCCAATTGGACGAAGTAGCCCAGATCGCATCAGCTTACCGTTACCACCTTTTGCAGTACGGAAAAACGCCCCAGGTACTGCCAGGGATGCTGATCGCCAATCCCATTCCCGTCGAACACGAGATCCCGGCAGACCAGATCGAACCCCTGATCAATTATGCCCTGGCAGAGGCACAGGAACAAGGGATCAGAGGCAAAGCCCTCACACCTTTCCTGCTTGCCTATCTGGCACAACATTCCCACGGCGAATCGGTGGATGCTAATCTGGCACTCTTGGAAAATAACGTTCGCCTTGCCGGCGAGATCGCCCGCCAATTGGTAACGGAGGATTCCGATCCTCATATTAGCACAAAAAAGGAACGACCATGAAGATCTACATCTCCATCGATATGGAAGGCATGCCCGGCACCTTTAACTGGGCACAGGAAAAGAAAGACCGCCGGGCGGTGCAGAATTGCATATTTGACCATGTCAAGACCGTGATCGAAGCCATCCGGCAAAGCCCCCGTGATAATGACATCACCGAGATCGTCATTGCCGATTCCCACGCTGCGGGAGACAACCTGCCCTATGAGATCACCGCTCTGGATGAAAGGGTTGCTTTGATCTCCGGCGGACCGCGTCCATACTATATGATGCCGGTGTTAAGTGCCGATTATGACCGCGTTTTCTTCCTCGGATACCATGCCGGAACGGGTGCTTTGCACGGCAATATGGATCACACCTATTCCAGCTCGCGCATCCAGAGGATTAATATCAACGGCAGAGCGATGAACGAAACGCTGATCAATGCCGCCTATGCCGGATACCTGGGCATCCCGGTCACGCTCGTAACCGGTGATCTGGCTCTGCAACAAGAGCTGGCATTGTCCGATGCTATGCCCTGGGTGGACTTTGTCACCACCAAGGAAGCTACTGCCAAATTTGCTGCCAAGAATTTCTCCCAGACCCTTGTCCGTCGTCAGACGACCGCTGCCGTCGGCATGAATCTTGCCCGACCCCGTGATGATTTCCCCCTTTACCGGGTTACTGCTCCCATAACGCTAACTATCGAATTCCGCTGCACTTCCATGGCGGATATGGCAGCCATCATGCCGGGAGTGAAGCGATTGGACGGCAGGACGGTGGAATATTCCCATGCCGACTATGCCGTGATCTTTGAAGCGATCATGGCTTTGGTCATTCTGGCTTATAGCTCGGACTGACAAGATACAGCCATTTCCCCGATATCTTTCCTAATAGATCAAATCACTTTTGCCTCAGGTTCGCCTCGAGATCGCCTCGAGACTCGAAGCGATCTCGAGGCGAACCTGAGGCAAAATCGACTTATAATATCAAGGGTGATGCGTGTGCCAAGCCCCTTTGGGAAAAATCATTCTGAGGCGGCAGGCAAGAGCAGGTCAAGGATGGCGCTGCGGAGTTCGTGGCTTTCCTCGGGTGGCGTGTGAGGGTTTTCCCTGCGGAAATTGGCAATATCAAAACGGCGGATAAATCGACCTGGAATTGCGCTCATGACGTCGATCCGGTCGGAAAGGCGCAACGCTTCGCTGATGTCATGGGTGACTAAGATCACTGTCAGGTTCATCTTCCGGGTGATCCCGCTCAGCCAGTTCTGCAATTGCAGGCGGGTCAAGGCGTCCAAATTGGCGAAGGGTTCGTCCAGCAGGAACAACTCCGCCCCAGTCATATAAGTACGTAAAAAGGCAACCCTTTGGCGCAGACCGCCGGAGAGCTGCCAAGGGTGATGAGCGGTGTGATCCTGCAGTCCGAATTGGGGCAGGAGTTCCTTGATTTTATCCAGTGCCGGCTTGACGGGATTGCCCTTGATCCGGACAGGCAGCAGCACGTTTTCCAAAGCCGTCAGCCAGGGAAATAAAAGATCATCCTGGGGCATGTAGCCGAGGATGCCGGTATTGCCGGTGATTTCTACATTCCGATAACGAATGCTGCCTCGCTCGGGCTTGCTGATTCCTGCCAGCAGTTCCAGCAGAGTGCTCTTTCCGCAACCGCTGGGACCTACGATGCTGACGAATTCACCGGGGCAGATTGAGAGCTCAACCGTATCCAGTACAAGCACTTGACTGCCCTGAAAGAGAAAGGACTTGGCAAGCCCTTCCGCCCGCAGGATGGGAACGGTCACGGCAAAAACTGATTGGTGAACGCGTTATCGGGCTCAATGCTGAGGTCGATCAGGCGGCGGTCATACATCCAGTCGGAAAAGCGTTTCCAGACCTCGGGCTTTTGATATCCCCACTTATGCGAGTCACCCTGAAAGTGATTGCTGAGATAACGTTGACTGCGGAGCACAAGGTCACGATCCAGTTCCGGGGCATATTTGAGCAGGATCTCTGCTGCTTTGTCCGGTTCCTGGATCGAATAATCATAACCTCTGGCAACGGCTTTCATGAACTTGGTGACCAGTTCGGGATCGTCTTTGATGACCGATTCACCGGCGATGATCACGGGCGTGTAGTAGTCCAGGGCGGGATGGAGGTCTTTGAGTGGGATGAAATTGATGTCGATCCCTTTGAGTTCAGCCGCCATGCCGTCCCAGCCATAATAGATCCATTCAAAGTCGGCGTCTTTGCCAATCGTGGAAAAGAAATCGTAGATGCCGGAGATCACCTTGACCGAGGAAAAGTCCGCTTTGGCGTTCTCCATTACTGAACGCAAAATGTCCAGCTCGATCGGT
>VGPI01000101.1 GCA_016875595.1 Candidatus Cloacimonadota bacterium | reverse complement strand
GCGATCCCTACCAGATCGACACGCCCTATCTCGATGCCGTCAGCAATGGCTTGAGCGTCGCCGTGGAACGTCTCAAACATGAGGGGATGGTTGGACACGTCATGATGGACATCGGTGAGCGTTCCCCGCTGGCAGACCTCGCCGCCAAGTATTTCTAACCATGCCAAGCGACCGCAGTTGGGTTGATATCGATCTCGATGCCTTTACGCATAACCTGAATCGGCTCAAGGCGTTCCTTCATCCCCATCAGCAGTTTCTCCAGATCGTCAAAGCCGATGCCTATGGCCACGGCGCCTATGAGATCGGCAAATCCGCCCTGCTCCAGGGCGCTTCCTTCCTTGGCGTGGCAAACCTGGAGGAAGGCAGGTTGCTCCGCCTCCAGGGCATCACCGCTCCCATTCTCATTCTCTCGCCTTCGCACATTGATGAGATCCCCGGCATCCTCGAATATGACCTCATCCCCACACTCACCGATCTTACCTTTGCCCGCGCTCTGGATCGTGCCGTCACCCAAGACCGGATCCCCGTCCACGTCAAGATCGACACCGGCATGCACCGCAGTGGCTTCGATCATGAGCGCAGCAGTGATTATCTCGGTGAAATTGCCACCCTGCCCAAGCTGACGATCGAAGGCATCTTTTCCCACTATGCCGCCAGTGAGAGCGATCCCGAGTTCACCGCTCTCCAAGCCGACCGATTCGAAAGCATCATTTGCCGCCTCAATCCCCGCCCCCGTTATATCCATCTTGCCAATAGCTCCGGGACCCTCAGCCACAATCCACCCTATGCCAATCTGGTTCGCTTTGGCATCCTGTCCTATGGAATCTATACCCACCCCAGCCAGAAAGCCCGGATCGACCTGCGACCGGTGATGAGCTTCCGCTCCCGGATCGCTCTGATCAAAACGGTCAAAGCCGGCGATAGCGTCGGCTACAACCTCACCTGGACCGCACCCAACGACACCACCTGTGCTATCGTCCCCATCGGATATGCCGATGGCTACGACTTCCTGCTCGCCAACCGCGCCTCCGCCTGCATCCGGGGCAAGCTTTATCCCGTTATCGGACGCATCAGCATGGATATGATCTGTCTGGATCTCGGGACTCAGACCAGGATCCGGGTGGATGATGAAGTGACCCTGCTCGGCGGCGGATCCGACCTGACCCGCTCCGAATACCTCAGCGACCTCTTCCAGGGCTCCGCCTATGAACTCCTCTGCCAGATCGGCAGACGCGCCCGCCGCTATTATTATCAGGGCGGTAAACTCGCCTCCAGCGCTCCCCTCTCCCGGCGTGACTTCGTCTCTGCCGACTTTAGCGACACCAAGCTCAACCGCATCATCGAATCCGCTATCTCTCACCGCCTCCGGAACGACGAGATCGGCGAGCTCGTTTATCGCGAAATCCTCCGCTCGCTCTTTTTCCAAAAAGACCACGATATCCACCTCCGCAACGACTTCGTCCACGAGATCAGCTTCTCCCCCAGCGATATTCATCCCGAATTCTGGCTCGTGCACACCCGCCTCAGCTTCCGCAAGATCGTCCAGAACCCCTATTTCATCGTCGCCTGCGCCCCCTCCTCCGAAATCCTCAACCGCTATTTCGCCCGCCGTGACGTCGAATACCGCTGGCTCCTGGATAGCAATTTTGATCTCAAACCCGAATTCTTCGAGGTCTCCAAAGTCACCGTCGCCGAACATGAACTCACCACCACCACCCGCATCAACCAGGGCTGCCTCGAGATCCGCTGCGAACACCCCGACCTCAGCAAACTCGTCGGCTTCGACGCCCCCTTCAGCATCGAAACCCTCACCTACTACGACAGAAGATCGCACCAACTCAGCGTCTTTATCACCGAACTCACCCGCGGCATCACCATCCGCTTCATCCACCCCCCCTCCATCCTCAAGTGCGAAGCCGTTACCATCTTCTCCGGTCAAAATAAATACCCCCAGATTATCCGCGACAACAATGCCATCACCATCTGCACCAAACCCGAGGAATGGATATTCCCTATGAGCGGTGTCGTCTTTGCCTATTAACCGAAATAATTATCTCAGCCAACTTCAGTCCAGCATCCCCATTCGTTCTTCAATAGATTGATAGATAGATCTTTACCGGCTTCCCTCCGGTTCTATCTCCTTAATCAAGCGGTTATCCCCCCTTAATCAAGCGTTAATAATTAACGCTTGATTAAGGGGGGATAACCGCTTGATAAACGCTTTCAAACAAGGGAGAATGGAGAAAAGAAGAGCAATCGATTGAATTAATTCAAGATACGAATACAGTACATGATTATTACTTGTATAGCAATATATTAGATGCTGTTATTGTCGATAATGCCGGACTGATTGCTACTAATCCGACTGGATGCTGATGATTCGATAGAACTTGCTCCGGTGATCGCCTAGGATGATCCAGTTGGTTCCATCAATTACCGCCTCGATATCCCAATCATCGCCGTAGGGATCATCCGTTGAGCAGATCTGGTAAAGATCCGCATACAGCGCTGGATCCCATTGTAATACAAGACCTTCCGGTGATCCGACGATCGCCAGACTGGTGACCGGTTGGGGCGGATTGGGAGGTGGAGGTGAAAACGTGAAGATGAGTCCGTTGGCTGGTCGGGTGAATTGTCTGAATCTTACATTCGCAGAAGCAGTGACTCCAGGACTGGTATTCTGCCACGCAATAGTATGACCGGAATCACTAAACCGTGTGCTAAAGTTGGAAGCAGTTCCCGATGGATGACCACGTAATCCGACCTGGACATATCTATCGGAAACACCTTCAATGAAACTGAACGTGCCATAAGCGATCCTGATTTTATTAGTGGATTCATGGAGCTGAATCTGGAAATTGAAGTTGTTATTGTTCAGATTGAATATTCTGTACCCCTTCCATTGGACGATGCCGATGCGGTTTGGAGCTTCACCGACGGTCTGCATCCGGATCGAGGCGTTGCTTTGTGCCTGCAGATTATCGGCAAAGCCGGCGATCCGGGCGATCAGAATACCCGAATCGGTTGTGGGAGTGTTATCCAAAGGTTGATAGGCATTCGTAGAAGTCATATTAACTGCCGGCGTCATCGCCGATTGACCCAATGAGATCCAGCCATTGGCATTGATACCGATCAGATCGTACCTGATGCCTGAGAACACAAAATCAAAGCCGATAGGGATTCCTGATCCGGTGGTAGTAGTTCCTCCACTCAAATTTGTGGTATTAACAAAATACTGATTATCCGTAGTCTGACTTCCAAATACCGTTCCCCCGTTGATCTCCTGATAGGAGCCGAGTTCCGAGGAAAAGGAATAGTCACCCAGAGCAGCGATCGCGCCTGGGGAAGAGAGTGTAAACAGTAAAATCGCTAACAGGAAGACCACTCCTCGCCCGAATGAATGAGCGCCGAATCTCTTTGCAGAAGAGAATATGACCGATCTTGACGATAGATAGGACCACTGCATTGTCCACCTCCATAAATGACTCAATCTGGCGGAAAATGCATCCCTTCAGATTGGCAAATCTGTCAAGAAAAAAGAGCGATCTCAGGCATGATATTTGTCCCCAATCGGGAAATTCCAGATTGTACAAAAAAAACCTTTACAGGATAGGGCGCAAATAAAACGATGCCATCTTGAGTAATAATCAGCTTATGGGCGTTGTTTATCAGCGCCTTGAGCATAAACAAGAAGGAATGGATATGAAGAGAATATACCTTCTGATCATAATGTTGATCGGCTTTGGCATCCTGCTGGCACGGGTGGATCTGAACAGCGCCGGTCTGGACGAGTTGCGGCGTTTGCCGATCACGGAACAGCAGGCGCGGGACATTTATGAGTACCGGCTGTATGTGTCCTTTTTCCGCAATATCTTTGAGCTGCGTCAGATCCCCTCGATCGATCACGAGACGTTGTTGCGACTGAAGCCGCTGGTGGTGGTGTCGCTGTATCGGGAGACGGATGAGGTATCGGAGCGGCGGGAGGAGATCCGGGACTTTCTGGAGCGTTTGGACAGTAATGAAGGCGCCAGCGAGGGCATGGCGGACGTCTGGGAGGATTATCTGATGACACCGCAGAACGTGAACCGGATGCATTTTGACGACCTGATCAGTTTACCGAATGTATCGCCGGTGGATGCGGTGGCGGTGCTGCAACGGGTGGCGCGGGGCGATACCCTGAGCGATATGCGTGATTTGCGTGGGACCGCGGGGATCTCTTATTATGGCTATTCCAATCTGCGCAATTACGTCTATTACAAGGAGCCGCCGGTGCGCAACCGCCTCTTTTTCGATGCGCAATTGCAGTATTTTACGCGCTATCTTGAGGAGAGTGCGCAGGACATGTATCTGGAACCCTTCCTGCGCAATACCTATCAGACCTCGCTGGTGACGCCACATCGCAAGGATCTGGCATATTGGGGCTATTTCAACCTGATGGAACTGGATCCCAGTATCTTTTACAAGCTGCGTCTGCGTTACGGCAATAACTTCAAGGCGGGGATCATGCACCTGACCCCGCAGGGCGAAACGGGAATCCAGGACAAGAGTTCGCAGGAATTGTGGGCGGACTCGAAGTATTATGCCGGTTATGAGAATACCGATCTCTTCCAGGACGTCCGGGATTTTGCTCCGGATTGGCTGGAAAACACGCAAATTAAGTTCTATCTGGGTCATTACCGCGCCACTTTCGGCGAGGGACTGGTGATGGAAAACACCGATTTTTACAGCCCGCGCAAGACGGGTTATGGCTTTAGCAAGCGTATTCTGGGGATCACTCCGGATCTGTCGCGGACGCAGCAGTATTCGTTGCGGGGAGCAGCGCTGGAGCTGAAAAATCCGTGGTTTGGCGCGGCATTCTTCATCTCCCGGGACCAGAAAGACGCCATCGTCTATATCGATGCCAATGGCGAACCGGTGCAGGTGAACGGGAAGAACAAGGTGCTCTCCTATGTGATCCCGACCGTCCGCTTTGACAATGACACCTTGCGGGAAGCGGAGGCATACTTCAATACCGAGCTGGCGGCGGGCGTACCCTATGCCATTCCCCATATCAATCTGGCGCCGCGCCAGGACTTCGTGGATGAAAAGCTCTGGGGCACACATCTGCAATTCTCGCCGGTGATCGGTACCAAGCTGGGCTTTACCACTTATACGGCGCTTTATGACAATGCGCACTTCATGATGCCGGACTGGAGCACTCTGCGGACGCATATCATCCGGGATTCCTATTACTATCCGAAATTTAAACTGGTGGATAACGAGATCTCGAGCTTGTACAGCACACTTACCGACCGCTATGAACGCGACTTCCGGCGGGTGATGGGCTTTGACGGGCACACCGTGATCGGCAACGTCTCCGTCCAGGGCGAATATGCGGAACTGACGGCGGATGGCAGGGATTTTACCTTTGGCGACGATCCGAAGGCGTATCTGGTAAGTGCTTATTCGCAGTTTGAAAACCTCTATTTCCTGGCACTCTATCGGCATTATGACCTCGAGTTTGACAATCCGTACAGCAATGCCTTTGCCGAGAACGAGAGATTCAATGACACGATCTTTGAGAAAAACGTCTATACTCTGAGCAATGTGTTGATGGCGGATATCTACAACAACTCCTCGCAGGCACAGCCGGAGAAAGGCATCTACTTTGAGACCCGATACCGGTTTAACAATTACTTCACCGTGGGCCGCAGCTATCTGGATATCTGGGAGCGGATGAGCGACAACCGGCGTAGCGCCAGGTTCCAGAGCGAGCTGGAGTTCCGCCCGCTTTTCCAATTGGCTTTGCGTCTGCGGTTCAAGAACCAGGTGAACCGCTATGACGACTATGCCGACCGCGGCGTCTCCAAGACCAATGAATACACGCTCAGCACCCGCACTTTCCTCAGCAACCGTGATTTTCTGGAATTTGAATACAGATACAATACGGTATATGGTCCGCCTTATACCTCGCTGACCAATCCTGGACAGCCGGGGAACAACAGCCATGCTGCGGCGATGACACTGATGAACGGCGACTACATCGCCGTCAATTATACGCATGTCTTTGGTCCCACGCTAAAGCTGCAGGGCTCCTTTGTCTATTGGTACGGTCACAACATCTCGCACTGGGACTGGGAGGATATGGAGATCGACTTCATGGGCGAGAAAGGGCTCAAGAGCTGGGTCTCCCTGCAAAGCCGGATCTCGGAGAATATGTATCTCTCCATCAAATACCGCAACAAGACCTATCAAACCAAAGAACTGTTTATCCGTAAATACAATGAACCGATCACTACCGACAACTATTTTGCCCGGGTGGAACGCAGCGAGAATACGATCCGCCTGGCTCTCGATTACCGCTTCTGAGGAATGGAGGAAAAATGAACAAATCAATCAGAATAATCATCACCAGCTTGATCCTGAGCATCCTGTGGACGCTGCTATCCGCATGGTCGATCAGTGACCACCACTTTGGCAATAGATTCATGACCTTTGACGCCCGCTCCTTTAGCATGGGCAATGCCAATGCCTACAATACCGTCAGTCCCTTTGCCATCACCACCAATCCGGCTAATCTGACGCTCTTGCGGGCAAGTTATGGAACACAATTGGGGCTCAACCTTACTCGCAATGAGGACAACCGCGCCATCCCGCTCTACAATTCCTTCGATGCCTATGTCGACGATGCCACTTACAGTAGTAATATCTATACCTTTGAGGATTTCAGCGGTATTGCCTTCGGTAAGCTGGGCGATCGTAATTCCATCGGTTTGGCTGTCTTCCATCAGCCCTTGCTCAATTTTGAAGGTGACTATTATGAGGAAGTGCGCAACAACCGCAATCAGGATAATGATGTCTATCCTGAGGTGATTGCCAAAAACCAGATCAATAACGACGGCGTCCTCTACCAGAGCGGTCTCGCCTATTCCCTGGGCTATATGATCTCCGAACATGCCAACCTGAACCTCGGACTGAGCTATGCCATGCTCAAGGGCACGGCAGACCGGCAGGTGAGGATCAACTGGACGGACTGGGCGGTGAATACGATGGCTACCGCCGCTCCGGCAACGGTATTGCCGGATTCACTGTTTGAAGTCAAGACCGAGCTGGAAGGGCAACGCCTCCAGGTGGGAACTGCCTTCACCGTCAACCACCGGCTGGGGATCGGGATCAGTTATGCCTTCAAATCCACCCTCGACCGCACTGGTGACCAGAAGACCGTTCAT
>VGPI01000100.1 GCA_016875595.1 Candidatus Cloacimonadota bacterium | reverse complement strand
GGATGGTGTGGTCACCGGACATGGCATGGTCGATGGCAGGCCGGTTTTTGCCTTTTCGCAGGATTTTACTTCACGGGGTGGCAGCTTGGGCGAAATGCACGCTGCCAAGATCAGCAAGGTGATGGATATGGCGCTCAAATCCGGGGTTCCCTTGATCGGGATCAATGATTCCGGCGGAGCGCGGATCCAGGAAGGCGTTGATGCGCTACGTGGCTATGGCGATATCTTTTTCCGCAATTCCCGTGCCAGCGGTGTGATCCCGCAAGTCACTGCCATTATGGGTCCCTGTGCCGGTGGAGCGGTCTATTCTCCGGCGATGACGGACTTTGTCTTCATGGTCAAGAATACCAGTTTTATGTTCATTACCGGACCGGATGTGATCCGGGCGGTCACCGGCGAAGAGACCAATCAGGAGGAACTGGGCGGTGCCATGGCGCATAACTCCAAAAGTGGTAATGCGCACTTTGCCTGCGAGAGCGACGCTGAAGCCATCGAGCAGATCAAACTGCTCCTGAGCTATCTGCCTTCCAACAATATGGAAGACCCGCCACGCAAAGCCACGACCGATGATCCGCACCGGCTCTGTCCCAATCTGGATGAGATCATCCCCGATGATCCCAAGATGAGCTATGATATGCGGGATGTGATTCACAGCATCGTGGACGACGGCGAGTTCTTTGAGCCACATTTGTATTATGCACAGAATATCATCAACGGTTTTGCCCGTTTGAATGGACGCGTGATCGGCATCATTGCCAGCCAGCCCCTGATCCTGGCGGGCTGTCTCGATATCGATGCCTCGGATAAAGCAACGCGGTTCATCCGCTTCTGCGATTCCTTCAATATCCCGCTGGTGACCTTGGTGGATGTTCCCGGCTATTTACCCGGCACACAGCAGGAATGGCACGGCATTATTCGTCACGGCGCCAAACTACTGTGGTGCTATTCAGAAGCAACGGTTCCGAAGCTGACGGTCGTCACCCGCAAAGACTATGGCGGCAGCTATATCGCTATGAGTTCGAGGCACTTGGGTGCGGACATGGTCTTTGCCTGGCCCATGGCGGAGATCGCGGTCATGGGTGCACAGGGCGCGGCTAATATCATCTTCCGCAAAGAGATCAATGATGCCGAGGATAAAGTGGCGATGCGTCAGGAAATGATCCGTATCTATGAAGAGCAATTCAATAATCCCTATGTGGCTGCCACCCGTGGTTACGTGGATGCCATCATCCGTCCCAGTGAGACGCGTGCCCGGTTGGTCGATGCGCTGGAGATCCTCTGCACCAAGAGCGAGAGTTTACCCCCCAAGAAACACGGGAACATCCCGGTTTAGAGGCCTTAGCAATGGATAGTGACAGCAAAAAACTCGCCGCCATTGCCGGGGTAATGGCAATGATCGATATTGAAACGCCTCCGGCGATCCCCCGCCGTGAACCGGATCTGCCCACGCCCTGGGCTGCCTATAGCCGTCAACAGACGATGCAGTATCGTGACATCACCCAACGCCGAATAATCAAAAGAACGAGATAAAGGAGCATGAGTATGGACCAGCACGGTATACTGGAAATGCGCCCGATGCGCTATGAGACCGATCGTCCAGCCGCTGAAAACCCGATCAAGATCCAGGATCTGTCCTTCCGGGACGGACATCAGTCCCTCTTTGCCACCCGCGGCAGGACGGAGGACATGGTGGCTGTGGCGGAATTGATGGATCAGGTGGGCTTCTATTCCATGGAGGTCTGGGGCGGAGCCACCTTCGACACGATGCACCGTTACTTGGGCGAAGACCCCTGGGAACGCATCCGCACCCTCAAGCAATACATCAAAAAGACGCCCTTTTCCATGTTGCTCCGCGGCCAGAACCTGGTCGGATACCAGAACTATGCCGATGACGTAGTGCGCTCATTCGTCCAGCGTGCCTGTGCTAATGGCATCGATATCTTCCGCGTCTTTGATGCGCTCAATGACTTTCGAAACTTCCAGACCGCCGTGCCCATCATCAAACAGAACGCCAGACACTTCCAGGGTACGATCTGCTATTCGCTTATGGAACAGCGCATGGGCGGCGAGATCTACAACATCGATTACTATGTGAACAAGGCAAAAGAACTGGAGGCGATGGGAGCGGACACAATCTGCATCAAGGATATGGCAGGACTGGTGGCGCCTTATGATGCCTACAATCTGGTGCGAACGCTCAAATCAGCCGTCCGGGTGCCGATCCATCTGCACACGCATTTCACTTCCGGCATGGGTGATCTGGCTCTGCTCAAGGCGATCGAAGCGGGAGTGGATATCATCGACACTTGCATCGGACCCTATGCCTACCGCACCTCGCATTCTGCAGTCGAGCCCCTGGTCATCACGCTGCTGGGCACTAATCGGGATACCGGCTTCGATATCCGCCTGCTCAACCGCATCTCCAAAGAGATGGAAAAAGCCATCCCGAAGTATCTCGAATTTGCCGATAATACCAAGTTCTCCATCATCGACACCGACGTCATCATCCACCAAACGCCGGGCGGGATGCTGTCCAACCTCGTCAATCAATTACGCCAGATGGATGCCTTAGACAAACTGGACGACGTCTTTGCTGAGATCCCCAAAGTGCGTAAGGAGCTGGGGCAGATACCATTAGTGACACCGACCAGTCAGATTGTGGGCATCCAGGCGGTTAATAATGCACTCTTTGATACCAGGGACGGCGAATATGCCCGTATCACGGAACAGGTCAAGGACTTGTGCTACGGTTTGTATGGCAAGACGACGCTGCCCATCGACCCGGAAGTCCAGAAGAAAGCGCTGATCGGATATCCGCGGGGTGAGACGCCGATCACTTGCCGTCCCGGCGATGTGATCGAACCCGCCATGCAGAAGATCCATGATGAACTCCAGGGACTGGCAAAGGAACTCGACGATGAACTGATCGTTGCCATCTACCCCATCACCGGCAAGAAATTCCTGCGGATCAAATACGGCATTGAACCAATGCCGGATGAGATGAAACCCAAAACCCTCGAAGAAGTGAAGAATGCTCTCAAAAAGGATAAATCAATGTCAGAAAAGAACAAGGAAACCCCTCCGAAACCTGATGGTATCAGACAATTTGACGTCTTTGTGGATGGTGAATACTTTCTGGTGGAAGTCAGTGAGAAAGGAGCTGCTCCCCGCGTGGTGACACCCAATGTAAGCAAACCGGTGATCCAACCCGCCGCCATCCCTGCCGGTCAAGCACCCAAACCGGCAGCCGAGCCCGTGGTCAAAGCCCCCGTCTCTACCGAAGGTGGTACTCCCATCACTTCGCCCATGCCGGGTATGTTTGTCCGATATGAAAAGAAGCCGGGTGATAAGGTGGAGGTTGGCGAGACTGTCCTTGTCCTGGAAGCGATGAAGATGTACAATAACATCCCCAGTCCGGTCACAGGCACCGTCTCCCAGACCCCGCTCAAAGCCGGTGATCCCGTCGGCAAGGGCGAAATCCTGGCGATCGTCCAGCCCGAATAAGGTAGGTGGCGTCTTTCCAAAGCGCCCTTTGTGCCGGATCAGAATTCGGCATCCTGTCCGAATGATTCGTGGAGCGCTATCCCTCAGCGCCAGATAAAGGAGATTAGATGCAGATCAAGAGCCAGATTATGGACAAAGCGCAGATGGAGCGAACCATCCATCGCATGGCGCATGAGATATTGGAACAGAACCGCGGACTGGGCAAGATCCGCCTCGTCGGCATCCGTTCGCGGGGCGTGCCTCTGGCGGAGCGGCTCTCGGCTTACCTGAAACTGATCGAGAATCAGGAGATCCCCGTCGGTGTCCTGGATATCACACTCTACCGCGACGACCTGTCCACTATTTCGCATCAGCCCGTCATCAAAGGCAGCCTGGTCGATTTTGACATCGAGGATGCTGTCATCGTGCTTGTGGACGACGTGCTCTACACCGGCAGGACGGTCCGCGCTGCCATTGATGCGCTTTTGGACTTTGGCCGACCCCGTCAGATCCAACTGGCGGTGCTCATCGACCGTGGTCACCGGGAATTGCCGATCAAGGCGGATTACGTGGGCAAGAACGTCCCCACTTCCAAGGAAGAGATCATCAAGGTGGCATTTGAGGAAACCGATGGCGAGGAGTCGGTCAAGATCGTTCTGGGATAAGTACCGCCAACGCTGGGAAGCGACCCGCTCGCTGCTCTGCATTGGCTTGGATTCGGCAGTGGACAAACTACCCGCTGCGGTACAATGCGCACCCAATCCGATCTGGGAGTTTAACCGCCGGATCATCGACGCCACCTGTGATGATGCCTGTGCCTACAAGCCCAATCTCGCTTTTTACCTGGCTGACGGAAACCGCGGTTGCGACGCGCTGCACCAGACCATCCAGTACATCCCGGATGACATCCCGGTGATTCTGGATTGCAAAGCCGGCGATATCGGAAACACGATGGAGAGCTATGCCAATGCCTTCTTTGACGGTTTGGGCGCCGATGCGATCACGCTCAATCCGCTCATGGGCGCAAATGTGATCGAGCCGGTTTTGACTGATGATATCCGCTTTGCCTTTGCGCTGGTGCTTACCTCCAATCCCACGGCTGCGGATTTTCTGCAGCGTGATGGCTTGGCGGAACATATCGCCGGATGGCTGAACCAATTTCCCCTCGAACAGATCGGTGCCGTGGTCGGCGCTACGCATCCCGGTGACCTCAGACGCCTGCGTCAGTTGATGCCGGGACGGATCTTCCTGATCCCGGGAATTGGCGCTCAGGGAGGTGATCTGGCAGCGGTCATGAAGCATGCCTCGGACCGCGATGAGGATCCCAATATCCTGATCAATTCCTCCCGTGGGATCATCTTTGCCGATCGCAGCCGGGACTTTGCCGGGAAGGCAAAATGGCAGGCGCATCTTCTGCGGGAAGCGATACATGACTTATTGCAGATCACTTAAATACCGGATAGAGCGCTTGGGAAAGACGCCCCGACGAGACAGAGAGACGGGATGCCGAACTACGTTTCGGCATGTGGGAACCGGAGTCTTCACCCGAATAAGGTAAGCGCTCCTACCATCATAGGATGTTTGTGCGAATGCCGGACAATTGAGAGAAGCTCCATAAACAAAAGGAGATATATCTGAAAAAACGCTTGCTCGTAGCCACCGGCGGTGGTGACTGCCCCGGCTTGAACACCGTGATCCGCGCCATCGTCAAACGTGCCGCCCAGGAACGTGACTGGGAGATTCTGGGTAGCATCGACGCTTTTGACGGACTGCTGCGCGATCCCATCCACCTGATCGAACTGACCGAAGAACGCGTCTCCGGCATCCACGTCCAGGGCGGTACTATTCTCAGTACCACGAGCAAGGGCGGTCCTTTTGCCTGGCCCGTAAAGAATCCCAACGGCACCTGGACCACCGTTGACCGCTCCGACGACATGCTCCAGCGCCTCCGTTACCAAAACATCGAAGCGGTGATCAATATCGGCGGCGACGGCTCACAACGCATCTCCCAGGGTCTGTTTGAAAAGGGCTGTCCGATCATCGGCGTTCCCAAAACCATAGACAATGACCTTTCGGACACGGACTTCACCTTTGGCTTCCAGACCGCAGTGGAAGTGGCGGCAGATGCGGTGGACAAACTTGTCACCACCGCTGCCAGTCATCATCGCATCCTGATCCTGGAAGTGATGGGACGCTATGCCGGTTGGATCGCGCTGCATGCCGCAATCGCCGGAGGCGCCGAGGTCTGCCTCATTCCGGAGATACCCTACCATCTGGACAGCATCGCCAATGCCATTATCACCCGCCGCGACAAACAAGGCAAGGGCTTCTCCATCATCGTCATCGCCGAAGGCGCCAAACCCCGGGACGGCGAAATGCAATACACCGAAAACGACACTCCCGGCGCCATGAAGATTAAACTCGGCGGTGCCGGACTTCGCTTGACCGAACAACTGAAAATATTCAACCTGGGCGTGGAGATCAGAGAAACCATCCTTGGTCACCTCCAACGCGGTGGACGCCCCAATGCCTTTGACCGTGTCCTCGCCTCGCAATTCGGTGTAAAAGCATTTGAGCTCGTCCTCCAGGAGAAATGGGGGCACATGGTCGCTTACCGCCATCCCAATATCATCGGCGTCCCGATCAGCGATGTGATCAAATCCTACAACCTCATCGATCTCGATTCCGACCTCGTCCGAACCGCCCGTGGACTTGGTATCTGTCTGGGGGATTAAACCACATACTGCCTCGGGACTTACGGATTGGATCGCTTACGGAGAGCGATCTTTCGAGTGGGTTTCGATCCTTCTGCCTGTTTGAAAGCGTTTATCAAGTCATTATCCCCTCTTAATCAAGCGTTAATTATTAACGCTTGATTAACGCTTGATTAACGCTTGATCAGGAGGGGCAAGCCGGAGCGGAACGGATAAGCAATTGATCATCAAGAAGATGGCATCAACAGTAATTATCGGATGAAACTTATCGTCCGGGATAATCCTGTGCAGATGAAGATCAATTCACCTCCTTTGCCAAAGTGGAGGGAGGCACTTTCCACAAAGGACTGCCAATGTGGCTCTGTCCACCTCTGTCGTTGACCGGGATGAGATCACTCAGATCGAATATTTCGCCGTTATGGGTTGGGAACCTTCCTATTTTTTACGGAAATCCAGATCGCCCGGTGGAAGGTGCTACCTGGTTCAAAGCTCTGGAGTATTGCAACCGCAGGAATATGCAGGGAGGTCATGCTCCCTGTTATGGATATGGCACCTCTGGAACCGATCCGGAAGACTGGCCTTCGGATTGGGAGGGTGCAGATGGGGCGCTGAGGGAAAGCGCCCCTACAGGTTGGGAGGGTGCCGATGGGGCGCTGAGGGAAAGCGCCCCTACAGGTTGGGAGGGTGCCGATGGGGCGCTGAGGGAAAGCGTCCCTACAGGTTGGGAGGGTGCAGATGGGGCGCTGAGGGAAAGCGCCCCTACAGGTTGGGAGGGTGCAGATGGGGTGCTGGGGGAAAGCGCCCCTACAGGTTGGGAGGGTGCAGATGGGGCGCTGAGGGAAAGCGCCCCTACAGGTTGGGAGGGTGCCGATGGGGCGCTGAGGGAAAGCGCCCCTACAGGTTGGGAGGGTGCCGATGGGGCGCTGAGGGAAAGCGCTCCTACAGGTTGAGAGGGTGCAGATGGGGCGCTGAGGGAAAGCGCCCCTACAGGTTGAGAGGGTGCCGATGGGGGTGGCACGA
>VGPI01000099.1 GCA_016875595.1 Candidatus Cloacimonadota bacterium | reverse complement strand
CCTGATACAATGTCTCTGCCACGGACATCCATCACCAGCTCTTGCTTCAGTGGATAGGCGCTGCCAATCTCCATCTTGATCTTCTCCGCGGTCTGCACGCCTACAAAGAGGTTGTTTTTCTTGCGCAGATAATTGATGATATCCGTATCCATCTTATCACCGCCCACGCGGATGGAATTGTGTACTACGATATGGGACAGGGAGATCACAGCGATCTCGCTGGTACCTCCACCGATATCCATAACCATGTTTCCGCAAGCCATATCGATCGGCAGATCCGCTCCAATCGCTGCCGCCACAGGTTCACTGATCAGGTAAACCTCCCGTGCTCCAGCATGCAAGGCACTGTCCCTTACTGCCCGCTTCTCCACTTCCGTAATACCGGAAGGAACACAAACGATCACCCGTGGCCTGACCAAGAGTCGTTTCTTTTGTGCCCGCATGATCAGATTGCGCAACATCAGTTCCGTCACCTGAAAATCGGCGATCACGCCATCCTTGAGCGGTTTGATCACTCGCACCTCGTCTGGATTCTTGCCCAGCATCATCTTGGCTTGACTGCCGATGGCGATGATCTTTTTGTTGTCGGTCGAGACCGCCACCACGGAAGGCTCATCAATCACGATCCCGCCATGCTTCTTATACACCAGTGTATTAGCCGTTCCCAAGTCAATGGCTATGTCATTTGCCATCATTCCAAAAAAGTCCAATAAAGACATCGGTTCTCCTCTATCAAATCAACAGTAAACGTTATCAGTTGGTGGATCTATACACAATCCACCTATTGTAACACACTGATTTTTCCTTTCCTTATATGTCAAGGAAAAAGCACGGACTCCTTAACTGGTTTGATAGCGCTGGTTATTCCGCCCGGACGGTCAGATCGTCGAACCATGCCTCCGAGATCGCTCCATCAGAATAAATACCTATCGAATTGCCATACACGGTTCCACTCTGACTGCGCAAAAACACGCCATTGCAATAAAAGTGGAATTGAGAGCCGTCATAGATGACTGTCAGCTTGTTCCAGGTTCGGGTTTTATTGACAGCAGAGGAAGTATAGGTCGATCCGCTCCATTGCCCTCTGTATTGCCCCACATAATAGGAACCATCCCCTCTGATCCCAAACCGGTTAGAGGGATCAGTACCGCTCGCCCCGAAGATCAATCCAAAATGTGCGGTATTACTACCACTCAAATGGGCGGCATTGATCGATACCTCAAAATAATCGTAATTATTCAATTGACTGAGAGTATATGATTTAACATAGTAAAAGCTGGTGTTTTTCCCAAAGCACTTGATCACATTGCCTTCGGTTCGCCATGTCTTGTTGGAATCATCCTCATCACTCCAGGTTCTTCCCTTGGATGAGAAATCGTCCGTATAGATGGTGCGCATAGATCCGTAGCGAGGTGCCGGTGCCTTGCCAATGACCAGTTCGATATAGCTGCCGGGCTCGACTCTGCCTGAAGCGGGGATTATTTCGATCACTTTGCCCACGTTGTCTTTATCTTCCCGCTCATAGACGGAACCGATGTACAAGCCCGCATCATGGAGCTCGGATATGGCATAATCACGGCTCATGCCGAGAACATCGGGAATGGTGATCTTTTCTATCACTCCGATCACCAGATCGATACTACTGCCCTTGGAAATTCTTGAGCCGGGTGGATTAGTCTCAATGATCCGTCCCACAAAGTCATTGTTTTCCTGTTCGGTAACGTTACCCACGGCCAGTTCCAGTTCAGAGATGATATTGTAAGCTTTCTCTGCGGTCATCCCTGCCAGATTGGGCAGTTCAACCCTTTGTCGAATACCCACTACCAGGTCTATGCCATGACCTTTATACATACGTCCGGAGGAGGGCGTGGCATACAATACCATACCTGCACTTTGATCGTTTTCTTCCTCGGTGATCGTTCCCACATTCAGATCCCATTGATAGATGACCTGTTTGGCTGATTCCACCGGCATTCCATCCACATAGGGCACCGGTACTTTGAGCACGTATTCATTGAACAGCAACCCGCCGGTGATCAGGACCACCAACACAATCGTCCAGACCAAGCCCCGGTGTTTTTTCTTCGGTTTCGTGTTTTCCACCGGTTCTTCGGGTGACTCATCCTCATCCTCATCTATACTTTCTGTCTCGTTTGGATCATGCCCCTGTTCCAGCTCCTCCACCCAATCATCTTTTTGATCGGAAAGGGATGCGATGGCTTGAGAGACCGCTTTCATATCATCGAACCGGTCGGCAGGATCTTTCTGGGTCATCTGACTAACCAGATTGACGCATTTCTGGGATATGTGATGATAATGAACACGGGGATCGGGGAGCGGATCGTTAACGATCTTACTCATCACTTCATAATCGCTTTCGGTGTTGCTATCAAAAGGCACGTGTCCGGAGAGCATTTCATAAAAAGTAACGCCCAAACTGAAGATATCGGTGCGGTGATCGATGCCACCTCCGCCTTTGACCTGTTCCGGGCTCATGTATTTGACTGTGCCCAGTTTGGCACCGGTTTTGGTCATGCCGGTGTTGCCGATGATCTTGGCGATGCCAAAATCCAGGATCTTCACCCGGTCCTGCGGGTCGATCATGATATTTGAGGGCTTGACATCACGGTGTATGAACCGCTTGGAATGGGCATACATCAAACCATCGACGATCTGCCGTAATATCCTGAGGGCGCGTTCCTCAACGATCGGACCGGTATGCATGATCAGCTCTTTCAGCGTTATTCCCCGGGCATACTCCATCACCATGATGTATCTTTCCTCGAGGATCATAAATGAATACAGCGACACCACATTGTCATGGATCAGATTTGCCTGAACCCGTGCCTCCTGCTTGAACCTCTCGATAAAATGCTGATCGCCGGTTAGTTGTGGATTGAGAACCTTCAAGGCGACCTGCCGGTCGAGGAATTCGTCTGTTGCCAGATACACCTCGCCCATTCCACCCTTGCCCAAATATGACTTGATCCGGAAACTACCAACTAACGCATTTACCTGAAACAACATAGCAACTCCTGTCTTAACCGTTCAGATTTTAGGTGCAACGTAATTTTCCGCTATACGCTTGTCAAGAGAATAAGTCGTATTGACAGTGAGGATGCCGGACATTGGTTTGCCACTCATCGTAGATTATACGTCTGCCTTGTCTTCTTCTCCAACCGCTTACATTCGACCTGACCGCTGTCGATTTGCTGCCTGTTTCTTTAACAGGAGTTCGCGCAGAGTTTGTGCTTGACACAGAAAGGTCGTTTCAAAAAGTGGTACATTCATATAAAAAATATGCGGAAAAAGGAGAATCGATGAAGACCCTAACGCCAAGTCCAGGCGACATTAAGCGCGCCTGGTACGTAGTAGATGCAGCGGACAAACCGCTGGGTCGGCTGTCCACTCAGATCGCATCGATCCTGCGCGGCAAGAACAAGCCCTACTTTGTTCCGAATATTGATTGCGGCGATTTTGTGATCGTGATCAATGCGGAGAAGGTCAGAGTGAGCGGTTTGAAAGCCGAGCAGAAGGTGTATCGGAGTTATACCGGCTATCCCGGCGGACTCAAAGAAGTGTCCTATGCACGAATGATGGAAAAGCATCCCGAGCGGATCATCGAGCATGCCGTCAAAGGTATGTTGCCGAAGACCACTCTGGGGCGCGCAATGTACAAAAAACTAAAGGTTTACACCGGCACCGAGCATCCCCACGGAGCGCAAATGCCGGAGGAACTGGTCATTAAAGGAGTATAAGAGATTATGCAAGATTTTATCGCCGTAGGCAGAAGAAAGAGTGCCGTTGCCAGAGTGCGTCTGACCCCCGGAACGGGCAAACGCTTGATCAACAAAGTGCCGATGAAACTGTATCTGAAGCGCGAGACCCTGGAAATGGTCGTTGAGCAGCCCCTGAATACTGTTGGTATGAGCGATCGCTTTGACGTCCACGTCAATGTCAATGGCGGCGGGTTGAGCGGACAGGCAGGAGCTATCCGTCATGGGATCGCCCGCGCTTTGGTCATTTATGAAGAAAATCTCAAATCCCAGCTGAAGAAACCTGGCTACCTGACCCGCGACCCCCGCATGGTCGAGCGCAAGAAATCCGGTCGTCCGAAAGCCAGAAAGAGATTCCAGTTCTCCAAACGTTAAACGGGATTTGTGGTTCCGTCCCCCGGGATGGAGCCACTCCGCCCGAGAGTAACCACTCCGGAAAATCCATGCCCAGCCCGGTATTCAACCACCAAACCCCAAGAAACATGCAAGCCCGAGTTGCAAGGCGGTGGGGGCAGTGTCAAACGCCCTCTGAATTGCGTAGATCACTTGCATTTGACAAACCGTATCAATTAAGGAGTATTGAATGTCAGTAGTTTCGATGAAACAACTCTTGGAAGCCGGCGTCCACTTTGGACACCAGACCTTCAAGTGGAATCCCAAGATGAAGAAATACATCTTTATCAAACGCAACGGGATCCACATTATCGACCTCAAACAGACGGTCGATGCCATCAATGAAGCATATCAGTTTGTGAAGGACGTAGCCAGCCGCAATGAGTACATCCTCTTTGTCGGCACCAAAAAGCAAGCCCAGTCCGCCATCCATGATGCCGCGGGCAAAGCCGGTGTCTTCTATGTCAACAACCGCTGGTATGGCGGGATGTTGACCAATATGGCAACCATCCGTCAGAGTATCGACAAAATGAAGTACTATGAACAGATCGTTGCCGATGGAACCATCAGCAGCTATACGAAATTGGAGCAACAGCGGATGAAGCGCAAACACGACAAAATCGAGGAAGCGCTTGGCGGCATCCGCGACATGGACGCCCTGCCCGGTGCTTTGTTCGTGGTCGATACCGAACACGAGAAGATCGCCATCCACGAAGCGCGCGTCCTCAATATCCCGATCATAGCGATGGTGGATACCAATTGCGATCCCGACCTCGTGGATTACATCATCCCCTCCAATGACGATGCCACCCGTGCCATCAGTTTGATCTCGGACGTCCTGGCAAATGCCGTCAATGAAGGCAAAGGCATTGCCAGCGAAGGCGCCACCGTAGCTGGCGCTGCATCCGTCACCAGGGAAGAAGACATAGAAGAAATGCCCGCCCTGATCGAAATCCCGGCGGATGAACCCGAGATCGAAGAAGAATAATTCTGTTTTTAATACAAGGAGAATACAATGGCTGAGATTACAGCAGCACTGGTAAAAGAACTGCGCGAGCGCACCGGCGTCGGCATGATGGAGTGCCGGAAAGCCCTTGCCGAGAGCAATGGCGACATGGATGCCGCCATCAAGTATCTACGCGAGAGAGGCATCAGCAAAGCCGATGCCAAAGCCGCCCGTGACACCCGTGAAGGGATCATATACAGCTACATCCACTTCAACTTCAAGGTTGGAGTCCTGATCGAGCTCAATTGCGAGACCGATTTCGTCGCCCGTACCGATGCATTCAAAGCGCTTGCCAAGGAACTGGCAATGCAGATCGCCGCCACCAATCCCCTGGCGATCGGCAAAGAGCAGGTCGATCCCGGGATCATCGCCCGCGAGCAGGAAATAGCCCGCAACAAAGCAATCAACGATGGCAAGAAACCCGAGATCGTGGATCGCATCGTCGAAGGCCACATCCGTAAATTCTGCGAAGAGAATACGCTTCTGGAGCAGGAACTGATCAAAGACCAGAACCGCACCGTCAAATCCCTCATCACCGATGCCATCGCCGCCATGGGTGAAAACATCCAGGTGGCACGCTTCACCCGTTACAGCATCGGTTCATAACCGCGGAGCCGAACGTGAGCGGATATCAGCCCGAAAAAGTGCATCAGGTAATGCTCAAACTCAGCGGCGAAGTCCTTGCCGGAGCAAGGGGACACGGCTATGACGATGAGGTGATCGACATCCTTACCGACGAGATCATCGAGGTCAAGAAGCTGGGCTATTCCCTGGCGATCGTCCTCGGCGGCGGTAATATCTTCCGCGGCGGTAAGTGGAAGAATCAGAGTTTGAACCGCATCGTCCTCGACAACATCGGGATGATGGCGACCGTACAGAATGCCCTCTATCTGGCTGAGATATTGAATAACAAGAATTATCCGGCGGTGGCTTTGTCTGCCCTCGAGATGGACAAGATCGCGCCGCATTACAGTCCGGAGGCAGCCCAGCGTGCCCTGAAGGAAGGTCGGATCTGTTTCCTCTGCGGAGGAACCGGTAATCCTTATTTCACCACCGATACCGCTGCCGTGCTTCGTGCCGTGGAACTGGGTTTTGACATCGTGCTCAAAGGCACCAAGGTGGATGGACTTTACACCGCCGATCCAGCTCTTGATCCGGATGCCACCCTGATCAGTTCCGCCACATATCAGGAATGTCTGGATCAGAAGCTCGGCGTCATGGATATGACCGCCTTTGCTCTGGCACAGGAGAACAATCTGCCGGTCAAAATATTCAATGTCAACCAGCAGGGAATCCTCGCCCAAGCCATCCTGCGCAGCGATGTCGGGACCTACATCCATCCCTGATCTCCGCAACCCAAGGAATTTACTATGGAAGAAATAAAACAAACCACCACTGAAAACATGAACAAGGCTTTTGACGCCCTTTTGCACCAATTCTCCAAGGTGCGTACCGGTCGTGCCAGCACCTCCGTCCTGGACGATATCCGCATCAATTATTACGGGCAACCCACGCCCATCAAACAATTGTGCAATATCTCCATCCCCGAGGCTCGGTTGATCGTCATCCAACCCTGGGACAAGACCACCCTTGCCGAGATCGAGAAAGCCATCCTTGCCGCCAATCTGGGCATCACCCCAGAAAATGACGGCAATGTTATCCGCCTCCCTTTCCAGGCACTTACCGAAGAGAAACGCAAGGAAATCGTCCGCAACCTGAAGAGAGTGACCGAGGATTGCCGCATCGGCATCCGAAACCACCGCCGTGACGCCAATGAAGCCGTCAAAAAGCTGAAAAAAGACAGCGGCATCAGCGAAGATGACGAAAAGAAAGCGCTCAAAGAGATCCAGGATCTGACCGATGAATGGATCAAGAAGGTGGATGAGGTCGAAAAAACCAAAGAAAAAGAAATCATGGAAGTTTAGGAGAACTCACCCTCACCTATCCATCCTTGTCACAAACCATACCAAGCGAGACCACAAGATCGCAAGGCACTGTGGTCTCGTTTCTTTTCATTGGGTAAATTGACGTGTCTATTGCAATTGCGCCAGGGGAGCTCATTTTCGACCGTTGAATGAGTTACGTTTTCCTCGAATAGTGACAATGGAAACCCTCAGATTATGCTCAAACCCTATGATAATGCCTTCCCTTCTGGGCTTGGGTTGATGAAAAAGCTGGAATGAAAACATGCCACCCGCTCTATTGAACCCTCTATGGGTGAATACCGGCATTCCCAGGATTTCAGCTTTATCAACACCTTTTTGTTCCTTGGTTTCTTTTTTTGTGA
>VGPI01000098.1 GCA_016875595.1 Candidatus Cloacimonadota bacterium | reverse complement strand
GCGGGGACGCTCAATCCCAAACAGAAATTGGCAGTACAAACTGCCCATATGTGCAAATTGCAATAGGTTATCCGCCTCACAATCCACATTCGCACCCACATCCAGGATCAATTCCGGATTCTTCTGTGTGGGAAAGGTGACTGCGATGGCAGGGCGGGACACATTGCGGATCCGACCATAGATCAATAACGATGCCGCCATAACGGCTCCGGTATTACCTGCGCTGACGGCAGCCTCAGCTTCGCCCTCCTGATGCAGAGTGATCGTTCGCACCAGCGAGGAATCCCGTTTCTTACGTACCGCCAGGGATGCACTTTCATCCATCGATATCCGTTCCGGAGCATGGACAATACTGATGCGCGAGGCATCATAATAGTATTTGGCAAGCTCCTGACGGAGTAACTTTTCATCCCCGACCAGGATCACCTGTGAGCACAATTCCTCTTTGATTGCCAGAACTGCACCCTCGATCTCCGGATATGGAGCATTGTCGCTGCCGAATGTATCGACCGCTATCCGCACACTATTCCTTTACTTCGATGACCTGCTTGCCGTCGTAAGTGCCGCACTTGCCACAGATGTGATGTGGACGTTTCGCTTCTCCGCATTTGGAACATACGGAAAATACCGGTGCCTTCAAGGCATCGTGCGTCCGGCGTTTATCTCTGCGGACCTTTGACGTTCTCTTCTTGGGGACAGCCATTTTATCTCCTCTTGCATCTTATAGTCATGTTATTCAATAGCGCCGTTGACTGGTGCCGGCATGCTTTTTTGCTTTCCTGCCTACCCAATTCGCTATGATATATGCTCTTTTTGGATACTGCCGTTTTTGTCAATGAAAATCGCTTGAACCCTGTTCATCAGTAACTTAAATATCTCGGTTGTTGCCCCCCTGGCTGTGGATCCTCACCCTCGTTCTGCCTTCATCTGCTTCCTTATGCGGTTCTTCTTGTCCCCCCTTCTTCCTGCTTACCCCTCTTAATCAAGTCATTATCCCCTCTTAATCAAGCGTTAATAGTTAACGCTTGATTAAGAGGGGTTAAAGAAGTGATCAAGAGGGGCAAACCGGGAATATGCCAGGAATAGCCAGTCGGGGAACGAGTGATAAGCAGGTGACCTGCAAATGGAATACAGATGAATTGCCGGAGAATTGCCGGATAGAAGCAGTAATTAAACCGGCACCTGAGCCGTTTTCCAGCCGCGGTAGCCCGGATAAATGATCCTCCGTTGCAGAGCCGGAAGCGTTTTTTCCCGAGTGCCCGGACGGAGGAGAACCGGATAGGTTTCAGCGTGAGCTTGACAGTTAACAGGATGGATAATTAAAGGCAACCAAAGGGCGGAAGGAGTCGCAGACCTGCGGCTATTCGCTACATAGATAATGAAATAGGAGATGCAAGCGCGGAAATGCGGTTCAGGGAATTCAGTCCGGTGGAGCGACAGACGGCGGTCTTGCTCTTATGGGCGGCGCTGTTTAACGGCGTGGTGGCGAGCTTGGGTCAGACGCAGGACATCATAGCGCGCAAAGCACTCCTGGCAAAGGATTGGCAGCTGGCATTGATGGTGATGATCTGGCCGGTCGCCAATTTCTTCTCCATTTGGTGGGGTCGGCTGTTTGAGCAGAGTTGTCATAAATCACGCTATTTTCTGGCAACCGGTATTCTGGGTCGGCTCGTCCTCATTTATGGAATCTGGCTGACCACAATGAATGAATTTCTGGTATTGCTGACCGTGATGTTCGCCTTCAATTCGCTCCTGATCCCAGCGCAGAATCTGATCTATCAAAAGAACATCAGCACCGGAAGGCGGGGCAAGGTCTATGGCTACATGACCAGTATCAGCATGGTCATCACGATTGCCTTCACTTTTCTGGCAGGATGGTGGCTGGACATAAACGAGGCGATGTTCCGCTGGCTCCTGGTGGGGACGGGGATCTGTGGGTTTGTCAGTAGTCTCTTCCTCTCGCTGATCCGGCTGCAAATGCCGATCATTGAGAGCTCCTGCGAGAAAATACCGCTCCGCAGGGCGATTATTGAGCCCATGCGCCTGAGTATCGATCTGCTGAAGCGGGATAAGGCATTCGCCTATTTTGAGCGGAGTTTCAGTATCTATGGCATGGGTTTTATCATGATGACACCAGTGCTGCCGATCTTGTTGGTAAATATTCTGAAGCTGAACTATACTGCCAATTTCCTGGCAAAGGGTGTGCTGGCACAGGCGGGTCTGCTCCTGCTCTCGCCCTATCTGGGCAAGCTTCACGACCGCCTGCATCCCTTCCGGTTCATCTCACTGTCGTTCGGGACGCTGGCACTCTTTCCGCTGCTCATTCTGTTCGCTATCCTATTCGCCGGGCATCAATGGCTGGGAGTCTTCTTTGTCTTTGCCGCCTTCAGCGTGTTCGGGGTCGCCATGAGCGGGATCAATATGGCGTGGAATATGAGCTCGATCTACTTTGCGGGGAATAACAACGCCGCCATCTATCAAAGCGTGCATGTCACGATGACGGGATTTCGGGGTCTGCTGGCTCCGGCACTGGGCTATGTCCTGCTCAAGACGCTGGGGATCAATTCCGTCTTTGCCGTTGCCGCCGGCTTTCTGATCACCGCCACGCTGATCAGTTGGAACGATCATCGCCGCCTCCTGGCTGCCAACCTCAATCACCATAACGAATCCTGATCTCAAGCTCGTCTCCGGGCGTGTAACAGAGCCGACCCCAGGTCTTCAACGATCTCTGTAGAAGCATCGCCAGGTCGGTATCCGCCATCGCGATCTGCCCGATCGCCCGCACCAATGCCTTGTTCACCGCTACGCATGCCTTACGGGTTGCAGAAGTCATCCTGCGGATGCGTCCCTGCGGCGAAAGCACTTCGCAGAGATACTTCTCAATCGACTCCTTCTCATCAATCAGCTCCTCCGCTCTGCCTGGATCGTTCCATGCCCGGGCTTCTGAGATCTCTTCCACCAAAACCAGTAAGCGCTGTTTGACCTGACTAATGGTCAGGTCATCGCAATAAGGGATGGGTGACGCTAATGTCTCAGATTGCGATAAATTAGTTTCACTTATTTCAGTATTGCGATCTGGATCATATTTGTTGATCCTTGCCAGCGCTTCTGCATCGATCTGCTGCCAGGGATGTGACAACAACTCCAGCAGATAGATCATGCCTGTGGTTCTGGCTATCTCGACCTTTTTATCGGCATATGCGATTACCACGGTTCGCTTGCCGCAATTGATCGTCAATAGAGTACTCATCAGTTCCTCCAGATTAGTAATAGTTATTTTATAAGAGAGTCATACGGCTCCATCAGAATGAACAAGAATTTAGTATTACTAATTCTGTCAAGCATAAGTTTATTGACACTAATTATCAGTTGCAGCATCACCGGAATTGACTGGTGTTTGACGGTTTTGATTGACATAATCCGCCCGTTTATGCGCTTTGAGACCATGAAAATGAAAAGATGGCTCAAGGTGCTGATGTTCCTCGTTAAGGTCGCCGTATCGCTGGTGATACTGATCTTGATCTTTCGGCGCATTGACGGCAGAGGTGTGTTTGCGACCATGCTGTCGACACCCATCGGCATCCTCGCTGTTCTGATCGGTTTGGGGGGAGTGAAACATGGGCTGCACTACCTGAATTGGCGGTATGTGCTGGAATTCAATCCCGGCTATCAGGTCAAAGGCAATGAGGCATTGATCTCTTATCTGATCGGGGCTGCGCTCCGCTTTCTGATTCCGGGTGGTCATGCCACTTATGGCAAGATGTTTTACCTGAGCAATGTCAGCATCCGGGGGTCGGTGATGTCCGTAACCTTTGAGAAGATGTTTCAGACCTGGACGATCTGGATGATGGCGGGCTCGGCGGCATTGACGGGGCTGGATTTACTGCCCTGGTGGAGCGTGGCAGTGTTTTGTCTGCTCTGTGCGGTCTTTCCTCTGGCAATGTATTATGGATTGGGCATCAGCGGCAAAACGGCGCTGATCAAACCTGCCTATGCCCGGCGTGTGCCACTGATCATCTCCTGGCAGACGCTGAGTTTGGGCATTGTCTTTATCCAGTACTGGCTCCTGCTGAACCGCTTTTACCCGGTCTCCTACCTGGAGACCGGAAAAGTCTTTTCCCTGGTGCATTTCGCTCACACCATCCCGATCAGCATCTCCGGACTGGGTTTGAGAGAGAGCTTTGCCATCTGGCTGCTGCGGGACAGCGCTTTTACGGCAACGCTGGTGGTCTCGGTGACGCTGACGGTCTTTGTGGTCAATGAGATCCTGCCGGCATTGATCGGGGCAGTGCTGCTAATGGTCCACCGGACTAAGCGATGCAGGAACATAAACTTGACAAAAAGCGTCCGGTTTGGAGATCGTGATCCAAACGGGATATAAGGAAGCAAGATGCTTGAAGCCATTGGAAGCAAGATAATCGCTGGGATCGTGTCGCTGTCGATGTTTCTGTTTTCTTCCTATACGGGAAATGATCCGGCTATGCGACCCTTGCAGATCGTCATCGGCAGAAGCTATGTCCAGATCAAGACCGGTCTGACCAATGCCTTTGTCAATGACTTCAATGATGTCTTCCGCTCCGGCACTACCATCCCGGTAGAATTCACAGTCACCATCCGCTCGGGCAGAACTGTCTTCGTTACCAATAAATATACCAATACCGTCACTTACGACCCCATGACCGGTCTTTATACGATCGCGCACAATGCCACCGGACAGAGGATCCGGACCCCGTCCTATCAGTCGATGATCGTTTCGGTGTCGCAATTTGAGTGTTCCATCCCCTATCAGCCGGCATGGAAAAGAGTAACGATCAAGGTCGATGCCGGGCTTAGCGAGGTTCACTTTGCCCAGATCGACCGCACGGTGGACTTGACGGTCTTGTGGAAATACATCCGTCCCTCATCGGTATTGAATGCCGATCTCAGCCGGTCGTCATAAAGGAGTGATTATGCGGCTTATGAAACCCGGTTTACGTGCCTGGATCTTTGTGCTCTTCGGCATCGTCGCCATCGGCGGGTTGGTAATCCTCAACGGGTTCTTCCAGAAGCAGCAGAACAAGATCGAATCCACCATCGATGCGCTCACCGATATCAAGGAACTGGGGTCGATGGCTTTCCTGACTCCGGTGGACAGCATTCAGGCACGGAAACTGATCAACCGGCATCAGCAGTCGCTGGGTTTCGTCAAGATCACCCTGACGCAAACACGCCTCTACAGTGCTCTCATTCTATTGGGGATCATTCTTGCGTCCTCCACGATATTCGTCTTTTTTGTGTTGCGGTTGAGTCGTCCGCTGGCAGAATTGCGCGAAGCGACGGAGCAGATCAGACGGGGAAATTTCTCTGTTCACCTACCGGAGACCGGCATCTATGAAATGCGTGCACTCAAGAATTCGTTCAATCTGATGTCTTACGAACTGGAGGCAGTGCAGAAGCGCCTCCTGGTGGCGGAGAAGGAGATGATCTGGAAAGACCTGAGCCGGATCCTGGCGCATGAGATCAAGAATCCGCTGACGCCGATCCAGCTCGCCATCCAGCGTCTGGAAGAACGGCTCGGCACCAATCCCGAGGGGATCAAGGAAATCCTGCCACCGGCCATCGCCATCATCCAGCAGGAGATCGAGAACTTCAGGCTATTGGCTCAGGACTTCTCCAATTTTGCCAAGATCTCCCAGCCCCAGAAGGAGAGCTTTGATCCCGCAACTGCCATCCGTGAGATTTGCAAGTCCTATGAAGCGGATTACAAGCTCGTCTGCAACCTGCCCGATGGCTTCCTGATCAGTTTTGACCGCACTCATTTTTATCAGGTGATCACCAATATCATCCAGAACGCCATCGATGCCTCCTGCCATGACGCACCGATCGAACTCTCCATCTCCAAAGACCGCAGTTTCATCATCATCAGCATTCGCGACCAGGGCTGCGGCATCGAGAATGAATCCATCCACCGCATCTTTGAACCCTACTACACCAACAAAACCAAAGGCACCGGACTGGGACTGGCATTGGTCAAGAAACTCTGCGATACCAACCGTGCCGTCATCCGTGTCAAGAGCAAACCCGGCGAAGGCAGCACCTTTACGCTCATTATCGAGGAGGTAAAAGCTTGAAAATCCTGATCATTGACGACGAAAAGAACATCTGCCTGACGCTGCAGGGCATCCTCGAGGACGAGGGCTATGAAGTGCGTTTTGAACACAGCGGCGACAAGGGGTGGACGCTGTTTGACAATTTCGAGCCCGACCTCACTCTGCTGGATGTCAAACTCCCCGATATCAATGGGATCGACATGCTTGCCCGTATCATCAGGACGGAAAAGAACCATCCGGTGATCATGATCAGCGGCAATAGCAATATCAGCGACGCCGTCAAAGCGATCAAGCTCGGTGCGCTGGACTTCCTGGAGAAGCCACTGAGCTTGCCCAAGGTCAAGATCACCGTCAAAAAAGCGCTGGAATTCCGGGCTCTGGATGAGCAGATGCGCCAACTCCGCGAGCAGTATGAAAAGGACTGGGAGATGATCGGAACCAGTCCGGTGATGCAGGATTTACGCCAGATCATCGATCGCGTGGCTCCAAGTAATGCCAAGATCCTCATTCGCGGCGAAAGCGGTAGCGGTAAGGAACTCATCGCCCGCCTCATCCATGCCCGCAGCTCACGCTTTCAGCAGTCCTTTGTCAAGTTCAACAGCGCTGCCATCCCCCGTGAACTGGTGGAGAGCGAACTCTTTGGCTTTGAGCGGGGTGCCTTTACCGGAGCGGTGAAGAGTAAAAAGGGAAAGCTGGAGCAAGCCGATGGCGGCACTCTCTTTCTCGATGAAATCGGTGATATGGATCTGGCGGCGCAGGCAAAGATCCTGCGGGTGATCCAGGAAGGCGAGTTTGAGCGCGTCGGCAGTAACCACACTCATCGCATCGATGTCCGCATCCTGGCAGCCACCAATAAAAACCTGGAAGAAATGGTCGCCACCAGCTGTTTCCGGGAAGACCTCTTCTACCGGCTCAATGTCGTTCCCGTCTTCGCTCCGCCTTTGCGTCAGCGCAAGGAGGATATCCCGTTGATCGTGGCGCATTTCTCCACGCTGCTTGCTGCCGAACTCAAGACCGGGATCAAGAAATTTACCTCCTCCGCTCTGCAATTCCTCCAAAACCCCGATTACCCCGGCAACGTCCGTGAACTGAGAAACCTCATCGAACGCATCTACCTGCTCTGTGACAAGCCAGCGCTGGATGCCCGGGATATCGAGCCCTTGCTCCATGTCATGCAATCCCGATCCTTAACTGATGTTGCATTCTGGGATGAGACCGCGGCTTTTACCGACAAGAAGAACGCTTTTGAAAAACGCTATCTGAAACACCAATTGCCCAAGCACAACGGAAACGTCTCCAAGACCGCTGAAGCCCTCGGCTTCCAGCAAAGCAACCTCTCGCGTAAACTGCACGAGCTGGGTATCTTATAGACCGCGATCGGGCAGTCCGCCACATCCTTCTTGATACCCGGTTTTTCACAGAACCATATCCATACATTTGTCTTGCTTTTACCTCACCTTCGCCTCGAGATCGCCTCGAGACTCGAGGCGATCTCGAGGCGAAGGTGAGGTAAAAGCGACTTGAGCGATCAGATGCTATCTGAAATGCCGTCCCGATGGGACTCGGGGATTTATATGCTATCCGAAGCTATCTAAAATGCCGTCCCGATGGGACTCGGGGGTTTATATGCTTATCC
>VGPI01000097.1 GCA_016875595.1 Candidatus Cloacimonadota bacterium | reverse complement strand
TGCAAACTGAACTCCACTTCCCGTAGAGTGTGAATCTGATTCCCCACTTGTCTTTGGGTATCCATTGTTACGGTAATCCCATACATCTCCCGGAAGTGGAGGCGGTTGGCTATTTCGATCCAATTGGATAAGCGGAAATGGGTCTCGCCGATCAATTTTCCCTGGGCGTCAAAGACGTTCCAGACCATATTTTGCACCTCAACCCTGGCATTGGCATAGGGGATGGCATAGGTTCTGCCGATGACACTGCCGGGTCTCACATCATGAATATCTTCTTCTGTCATGGGTTCCGTGACATAGGGTTCGGTTCGCAATGACTGAATCCTGACTGTCACTCCGGTGGCGGTCGTATTCACCTGTTCCAGAGGAGCGGCGGTCATTGCGCTGGCGATCATCAATATGATGATGATAAGGGTCAATCTCATTCAAACCTCCTATATTGACTCCTCAGGCGTATGCAATTTCCATTCCTGAGATCGCTCCCCCCGCTTCATTTTCGTTCCAACCGATAAATCCGGATATTCAAGGGAACGGATCATGCAAACCAGATCTAAAGCTGAGAACCGGCTAAACTTGACAAAATCCCGCCGGCTCAGGATTGGATATCCACCGAGGACAGAATAATGAGATATAGATTCAAGATCCTGCCGCTGCTCCTGCTGATGCTGATTTTACATCTGATGAGCTGTGGCACCAATACCCAACTGACCGATCCCAATGTCAATGACAGTTCTGACTATGCCTTTGGGACGGATGAAACCTTTGACGTCGCCACCTGGAACCTGCGGGAATTTCCCTGGGCGGGTAATGCCACCCTGGACTTCCTGGCTCAGATCATCCCCCAGCTCCACCTTGATGTCATCGCCCTGCAGGAGATCAATGACCAACAGCCACTTCTGGAACTCGTCGCCCGCCTGGATCACTACAGCGTCGTTATCTCACAAGCGACCACAAGCTACAAACTGGCATATCTTTACAACACTCACACCGTTCACTTGACCGACTGCTACACTATTTTCAATTCTGATAGTAACCCCTTTCCCCGTCCACCGCATATCGCTAAGTTTTTGTGGCATGGGCAACAGGAAGTGTATCTGATCAATAATCATCTCAAAGCATACGGTGACAATTACATAGACGAAAGTGACCCTTGGGACGAGGAGGTACGTCGCCGCCTCGCCTGCACCAAACTGGATGAATACATATCCACCGATCTGCCCGATAAAAAGGTCATCCTGCTTGGTGATATGAACGACCAGATCCATGAACCACGCGAGTACAACGTCTTTCTGCCTTTCATTGACAAGCCGGAGGAGTATCTCTTCACCACGATGAATATCGCCCAGAACCTCAATTGGCAGAATGCCTCCTACCCCGGTATGACCAGCATGATCGACCATATATTCATCACCAATGAGCTCTTTGATGCCTATGAACTCACCGGATTTTATACCCGTACTCTCAATATTGAGAACATGGTCGGCTCCTGGAGTACTTATAGCAATAGCATCACCGACCACCGCCCCGTCGCTGCCCGCTTCCAATTGATCAGTACAAAACCGGACAAGTAACATACCTATTCCGCAATATCTTCCGCATGGGCGAACCACTGGGTTCGCCCCTTCTTTGAGAACCTTGGATATATGCGTGTTGAATCAGAACTCCGAAAAAGGCAGATGTTTTGGTGGAGACCCGCACCGTCATTCCAGCGCAGGCTGGAATCCAGTTTCTATAATACATAGTCCAGCGGTCAGTTAACAAAGTACCTGGATTCCAGCCTGCGCTGGAATGACGAGCACATTCTTATTACATCAATTAGTTCTTTTATTACTGATGCTGTGATGGGATCATGTGCAACGGTCTCTCATTTGTTATCTGAATCGGGTCACCCTTCCGCCTGCTTGCCCCTCTTAATCAAGTCATTATCCCCTCTTAATCAAGCGTTAATTATTAACGCTTGATTAACGCTTGATCGTCACTTGATAAACGCCGGCAAGCAAGCGAGAACAAAAAAAGAGCCCCGGAGAAAAACGCCGTGGCTCAATTAAGTTGTTGCAGGATCAGAAGTTCACTTTGATCGTGGTACCCAGCAGGTAAATATATTCGGGCAGGTTGGCTCCCATATATTCACCGGGGAATCCAACCGCACCAAAACAGGATAGATCAAGCAGATCCTTGATAAGAGCTTTTTCCAGGCCGGCATTGACTTCGATGCCGATATCATTGTTTTCGATAGTGGATAGATAACCGGCGGCGCCGAAGACCTTCAGGTCCTCTCCCACCGGCAGATTGACAAAACCAACCGCCGAGAGCAAGCCATCGTTATTACCCATGCCATATCCATCCCACCAGCCGATGCCGACGCCATCATGATGCGCGCCATAACCGTGAAGATAAAGACCGTTCATATAGTAGGGGGAAAGAAGGGTGAGCCCTTCTTTGTTGACATAGAGCAGGTCAGCGCCAACCTGGAGATCGCCCAATCCCACCGTCGCCTTGGCGGAAGCGCCATAGCCGATGCGGTCTTCCACTCCGGGTTTGCTCTGATAATCGACAAAAGCCACCAGATCGAGATCGACGGGATCAAAGCCCAGCCCGACATTGGGCATGAGAGTAAAATTGGCATCCTTTGTCCACTGGTCTTTGCCATAGGAGGCAAACAGACCCATGAGCATCGGATCTTCCTTCTTCAACTGGGCAAAGAAGACATTGTAATCGTCTTTCTGGTCAAATTGACGCTCGATCCCCTTGATAAAGCCAAATTCGGCATTGAATCCGGCAAGGTCTGTTCTGGAAAGCAACAAACCGCTAAAGGAATCAGCTATGATCAGACCGCGGTGATCAGCCCAGTATATTTGTCCAACGCGAATCTGATTGCCCTGGGGACAGGTGTATTCGATGAAGAGCTGTTCAGTTTCGATGTTTACGCTGCGCGAGCCGATCCACCCACCCATCGGACCGCCCCAAATGACGTTACCGACCTCGAGTTGCCAGACAAAGTCAAGCTGCTTGTGCAACTTGGACGCAATATTGAAAACCAGCCAATTGTCGATATGCCCGCCATCCATGTCGTTGTAATCATTATACATTGCGGCACGGGTGCGGAACTCTCCGCTATACTCCCAATCAATCGCTCCCAGAGCGACGATAAACAGCATGGGGATCAGCAACAATAACCATCTTTTCATCAGGTTTTACCTCCCTTATCATTGATGGGGCAACGGTCCGGCGATCTTAACAATCCGTCAAGAAAAATATTTTACAGATCGAGCAGATGGAAGTTCAGTTCTTTTTGGATGGTATTGATATTCTTCTTGAGATTGGGGATGATGGGAATACCCTGACGGCGGATGCGGAGTTCGTTTTCATGCTCCTTCTCGCCTGCCACCCAGATGCGGTCTCTGCCGGGAAGTTTGCGGGAATTGATCAGTTCACGGCAGATCGCGCCGGCGATCCGTTTGAAATCATCAAGGTCGGTAAAGAAATCGACATTGAGCGCAAGGAAGAGATGACCAAGTCGGTATGGTGCGGGCTTGCCCTGTTCATCGGTGCCGTGCAGATCGTTCATAAATGAGCCGTTCTGCAAAGCGGCACAGAGGATCTCGACCATGGTTGAAAGTCCATAACCCTTGTGACTGCCGGTCTCTTCTTCAGTGCCACCGATGGGCAGGAGTGCGGCGGTCTGGTCGATCAGGGCAACGAGGAGTTTTTGCGTATCGGTGCAGGAATTGCCGGCACCATCGATCGCCCAGGCAGGTGGTGTAACCTTTTCCTCACGTGCCAGTTGCTCGATCTTGCCACGCTGGGATATAGAAGTGGCGGCATCGTAAATAAACGGGAAATCCAGGTCGGTAGGTGCGCCAAAACAGATGGGATTGGTGCCTAAAAGCGGTTCACTGCCATGCGTGGGACAAACCGAAGGACGGGCATTGGTAAAAGTCATGCCGATCATATTCTGTTTGACTGCCATCTCTGCATAATATGCACAGATGCCGTAGTGCGTGGAATTGCGGACGGCAACTGCGCCCAAGCCAAATTTAGCTGCCTTGTCAAGGGCAGCCTGCATCGCCCGGTAGCCGATCACGTGCCCCATACCATGATTGCCATCCCAGACGGCAGTGGCATATTTATCCCGGATCACGGTGATCTCGGTAAGCGGGTTCTGAACCCCTTGCTTGATCCGGTCATAATACATCTTCAGCCGTCCCACGCCATGCGATTCGATCCCTTTGAGATCGGAAGCGATCAGGATGTCGGCACAGATGCGGGCATCACTTCCGGGAACTCCCAGCCGGGTAAATACTTCGATCATAAAACTGTGCAGGCTGTCAACAGGTAAGTATGTCATATTACACCTCTGTCCTTTTTTATTAATGTAACCGCGGAAAGCGGGGGAAAACCATTGAAATTGATCGAGCTATAACTCTGGGTATAAGCGCCGGTAGTGAAGATAAACACCCGGTCGCCGGGTTGGATCGTATCCGGCATGTGATATTTATAGTGCTCGTAGAGAATGTCCATGCTGTCGCAGGTGGGACCGGCGATGATGATCTCTTGGCTGATGCCCTCCTTGTCAAAATAGATCGGATACTTGATTGATTCATTGATCGTCTCGATCAGTCCGCCAAACTTGCCGACGTCGAGGAAGAGCCAGCGGTAGAGATTGCTCCTGGTCTTCTGGGAAAGCAGGATCACTTCGCTGACCAGGACTCCGGCATCGGCAACCAGCGCCCGCCCGGGCTCGATGATGATCTGAGGCAGGTCATCGCCAAAATCCTCTCGTAGATAACGTCCGATCTCAGCAGCATACTCCTGGAGGGTGAAAGTCGGATCGACATAATTTGCCGGAAAACCACCACCGATATTGATCATGTGAAGTTCGATGCCTTCCTCCGCCACGGCATCAAAGAGATATTTGACCCGGGCGATGGCATCGTCCCATTGTCCGATATCACGCTGCTGGGAACCCACATGGAAGGAAATACCCCAGGGCGTGAGACCCAGTTCCACGGATCGGAGGATCAGGTGATAGATCAGATCAGAGTGCGCTCCAAACTTTCGTGATAGCGGCCAGTCCGCTCCGGTGCCCTCAGTCAGGATGCGAAAGAAGACCTTTGCCTGAGGTGCGGTCTCTGCGATATTGATCAGGTCATACTCCGAATCCGTGGCAAAGTATTGCACCCCCTTCTGGTAGAAGTAGGCAATGTCCTCGCGTTTCTTGATCGTATTGCCAAAACTCACCCGGCTGGGATCGATGCCCAAGCCGATGAGCTGGTCAAGTTCATAGCGCGAAGCCACATCAAAATTGGAACCTAAGCGATTGAGCAAAAGCAGGATCTCGTTCATCGGATTGGCTTTCATCGCATAGAAGACATCGGCAAAGGGCATACAAGATGTCAATTCCCGGTATTTCTGCTCGATATGATCCAGATCGATGATCAAAAGCGGGGTCTGCTTACCGGTGGCAAAATGCTTCACCCGCTCAAACCTCTCAGCGTTGATATAACGCTCCAAAGGGAAGTGATATGGTTCCTGATACATTAGGTGTTCCTATAAGTTAATCTGGATGCCCACATTAGATATGAGGGTTTAATGTCAATCAAAACTTGACAATCCAGACAAAATCAACTGCCTGACAAGGAAAATCCTTGACGTAATACTGTGTCCATAGATAATGATAAAAAACTAAGAATCAGGAACGAACATGGACTTTATCGATTATAGAAAAGAGACCGAAGCACTGGGCGAGAAGATATTTGAGATCCGGAGGTTACTTTGACCTCGACAAGAAGAAGAAGCAACTAAGCGAACTCGAAGAGCAATTGCCAGCACCGGGCTTTTGGAATGACCAGAACCGTGCCAAACGCATTGGCAAGCAGATCAGTATCCTGCGCGAAGAGATCGACCACATCAACCAACTGGATGGACTCCGGGACGACCTGGAGACCTATGTCACGCTGCTGGAAGAGGATCTCAATCCCGCTCTCTTTACCGAGGCAATGCAGCATCTGCAAGAGGCACAACACTTTGTGAATCTGAGTGAGATCGAGTGCCTGCTGAACGAGAAATATGATCACGATGATGCCCTCTTTACCATCCATGCCGGTGCCGGTGGAACTGAAGCCCAGGACTGGGCGGAGATGCTCTTGCGGATGTATTCACGCTGGGCTGAGATGACGAGATATAGTTTCAGCATCATCGATATCCTGCCCGGTGAAGAAGCCGGCATCAAGAGTGTAACGGTCGAAATCAAAGGCAATTATGCTTATGGCAAACTCAAAGCGGAGATCGGTATCCACCGGCTGGTGAGAATGTCTCCCTTCAATGCACAGGGTAAGCGGCAGACCTCCTTCGCCTCCGTCTTTGTTTATCCCGAGATCGATGATGAGATTGAGATCGAGATCGAAGCCAAAGACCTCAAAATCGATACCTATCGTGCCAGCGGTGCCGGTGGTCAGCATGTCAATACTACCGATTCCGCCGTCCGGATCACTCATCTGCCTACGAACATAGTAGTTAGCTGTCAGAACGAGCGCTCCCAGATCCAGAACCGCGATAAGGCGATGGTGATCCTGAGAAGCCGGCTTTACCAATATTATGAGGATCAGCGCGAAAAGGAGAAGAAGACCCTGGAATCCACCAAGACCGATATCGGCTGGGGTAATCAGATCAGATCTTACGTCTTCCAGCCCTATCAGATGGTCAAAGACCTGCGCACCAGCTTTGAGACCAGCAACGTCAGTAAGGTCATGGACGGCGATCTGGATGGATTCATCTTCGCCTGGCTACGCTGGCATGCCAAGAACAAGGCGGATAAGCAATGAAGCAGGACTACCGGGACCTGATCATAGAGCTTGATCCCCAGCGCCTGCCTCAACACATCGGTATCATCATGGATGGTAACGGACGCTGGGCAAAGCTGCACCGCCGTCCCCGTCTGTATGGGCACCGGGCTGGTGCCAGATCGGTGCGTAATATCATTGAACTGGCAGTGGAGCTATCTCTCAAAAGTATTACGCTTTACGCCTTTTCCACCGAGAATTGGAACCGCCCCCAGAGCGAGGTGGACGGACTGCTCAAACTCCTGATCGAGATGATGCACAAAGAGATCAACGAGGTGCACCGTCAGAACGTCAAAATCCGCACCATCGGCAGCCGCCGGAACGTCAATCCCGATTATATGAAGAAGATCGATGACACGCTGTCGCTTACCTGGGACAATACCGGTCCCCTGATCAATGTCGCCTTCAACTACGGCAGCCAGCAGGAGATCATCGAAGCGATCATGAACTGGCATCAAAAGGCAAATACCGATCCTGAGAGATATCCAGCATTGACTTTCGCATCCTTTGAGGAACATCTATTCACCGCAGGACTGCCTCCTCTGGATCTGGTGATCCGCACCAGTGGCGAACAGCGTCTGTCCAATTTCATGCTGTGGCAGGCGGCTTATGCGGAGTTGTATTTCACTGAGACCCTCTTTCCCGACTTTGATAAATATGAGTTTTGCTTCGCTTTACGGGAATTCCAAGAGCGTAAGCGTCGTTTTGGTGCATTGAAAGACAAATGAACCATCTGAACTCCGCCGACAATGGCGCTGAAGGAAAGCACCCCTACGAAGAGAAAGACAAATGAAAGATCTGAAACCGCGCCTCCTGATCGCTATTGTATTCATCCCCCTGCTGTTATTGGCTTTCTCCAGCGGCGGCATCCCTCTGCTCGCCTT
>VGPI01000096.1 GCA_016875595.1 Candidatus Cloacimonadota bacterium | reverse complement strand
CCTCGAGTACTCGAAGCGATCTCGAGGCGATACTGACTTGAAGGTGGATCAATACATTAGCGAATGGTCCCAGATCCGGATCGGTGGATTTTGCAGGATCAGGCTGAAATCGATTGTCTATCCGCTCATGATCTTAACCCGCACTTCCGTGGACGCGAGGTAAACATATCCACAAAAGCCCGTGGAACAAAGGCGAGATTCTGAGATATGTGATCAATTGCGTAATCATAAGCTCGAGTCGGGCCAGTCAATCTGATCCTGGGTACCGGCAATCATATCCTTTCGGGTGATCTTGAGCTGGGCTATCTCATCGTCACCAATAATGTAGGCATATCTGCTTTTTTGGGCATCAGCGGCTTTGAACGCTGCCTTCAACGATGGCTTTTCGGGATCCCAGATGGTGCTGCAGCCGGTTTGACGGAGATAATGGATCAACTGGGGAGCCATTTTTTGAGCGGTTTCACCGATAGTGATCAATGTGATATCGAGGGCGGGACGGCTGCCCAGATCGGCGGATTGTCGTTCCAGAGCCAGAAGGAGCCGTTCAAAACCACCGGCGATACCGACGGCGGGAATCGATCGGCCACCGACCTGTTCGATGAGACCATTGTATCTGCCACCGCCAGCGATGGTATTTTGCGCTCCCAGAGCGGGATAAATGAACTCAAAGGCGGTGTGGGTATAATAATCCAGACCTCGCACGATCCTGGGATCGATGGTATAGGCAATGCCGATATTATCCAGATAGGATTTTACTTCTGAGAAGTGTTGTCGGCAGTCCTCATCAAGATGATCGAGAATCACCGGTGCCGAGCGTGATAGATCACGGCAGTGAGCGATCTTGCAATCCAGGATACGGCGGGGATTTTTAATCAGACGGGTCTGGCAATCCTCGCACAGCTCGTCCTTTAACGGCTGAAAATAGGCGGACAGAGCTGCTTCGTAATCCGGCACACAACATGGACAGCCGACGCTATTGATGTGCAATTCGTAATCGTTGAACCCGAGGTTTTGCAGGAAGGCGCATTCGAAGGCAATGATCTCGGCATCGTAATAGGGATTGTGCGAACCGATCAACTCCACACCATACTGATAAAACTGACGGTATCTACCGGCTTGGGGACGGTCATAGCGGAACATCGGACCGATGTAGTAGAGGCGGGTAAGACGGGCAGCGGCATCAAGATGATGCTCACAAAAGCTTCTTACGACCGGAGCGGTTCCTTCCGGACGCAGAGCGAGAGTGCGTCCCTTGCGGTCTTGGAAGCGGTACATCTCCTTTTGAACGATGTCCGAACTCTCTCCCGAACTGCGTTCAAACAGATCGCTCTGCTCCAAGACCGGGGTCACGATCTCCTCAAAGCCAAAAAGAGCGGCAGTCCGGCGGAAGACATCAGTCAGATGCTGCCATTTCCAGCTCTCAGAGGGCAGGATGTCATAGGTTCCACGTGGTGCTTTAAACTTCATAACGCCTCAAATCATTGTGTCTCAATGGCCAAGTGATCTGGATCGCAGAATTCCGTCAAGCCAAAATGCTCGGGATAGTCCACCCGCACCAGATACAACCCCTGTGCCGGAGCGGTAAAGATATTGTTCTGCGATGGTTTCGTCTGCTCGATAAGTGCTGTTATCGTCTCCGGTGGGAGTGAGTTATGTGAGATGCTGATCAATGCCCCGATGATGCGCCGGACCATATTATGAAGGAACCGATCGGCAATGATCAGCAATCTCCAGTGATCAGGAAATTCCTCAAAGCTGATGCTCTGTACTTCACAGACACGGTTCGGCACGGCGGGATTGGGTCTGCCGAAGGAGGAGAAGTCATGCCTGCCGAGAAACAACTGTGCCGCCTCTCGGATCAATTGAGTGTCGATCTTCCGGTAGGGGACAAAGCCCATGTAATTGCGGTTGAAGGGTGATTTTTCCCGGGCAAGGCGGTAGAGATAGGTGCGCCGGCAAGCCCGGAAACGGGCACTGAACCCGTCCGGTACAGGCGTGATGCCCAGAACACGGACATCATCCGGCAGCTTGGTCCGGAATGCCAACACCATCTGCGCTGGGGTCATTGAACCGGAATAGTCAAAGTGAGCGCATTGAGCCAAAGCATGGACGCCGGTATCAGTTCTACCGGAACCGCATACCTGAGTAGACTCACCGCTGATCTGGCAGAGTGCATCCTGTAATTCCTCTTGGACTGATCTTCCATTGTGTTGCACTTGCCAGCCCGAAAATCCGCTGCCATCATAACATACTTTCATGAGAAATCGGGACATGCATCCTCACAAACCATATGTGACCATACTAACGGCTAAGTATATGATCACCAGCGTGTTGGCTGACGTTAAAAAAGAGCGGGGTTCGCAGTTTTGATGCAGGAGCAGGGTTACCCGGTCTCCGATCTGTCCCGCTTGGGCAAAGTTATCACTTAATGCCCCAAACCAGCGCTGCAGAATGTGTTCCAGGTTGTGGGGACGCGGTTGCCGGGAACAATTACGGTAACTGCTCTGGTATCCCTTGAGAAACAACATAGTGGATAAAATGTAGAAATAGACACTGTTCATAAAACGGTAGCGAAGGATCCGGCGGCTGTCACTGATCAATGCGACGGTGTCCAGGCTACCGGTGAAATAGACCGAGAGGAGCAGAAGATGAACTATCCTGAGGTTAAACTGCACCATATCAATGAAATCCACTCCGGCAACCAGTCCCAGGATCCAATAGGCATTGAGAAAGACCACCGCTCTCAACAGAGCCCGAAATAGGCGGTGCACGAGCGGCCAATCACATGCAATATAAAGCAAGAGAAGGACGAACTGATAAAGCAGTTGCTTGGGTGGGAGAAACACTCCGGAATAGAGTCCGTTGATAAAAACTATCACTTTAAGCCAGAAGTTTTGTTGTCTAAACAAGCCGGGATCGCAGATAATGAGAGTTAGTCCGCCGGTTTTTGGGGAAAAGGTAAGAGCTTGGGAAACCGGACATCATACGAACGCCGGGAATGGCTCGGATCAAGGAACTGAGGCGTATTCAGATCATCCAGCTGTTCGACCTTCACGCTATCCGGAAGGATCGGTTGAACCTCCTCATCCACGGCGTCCTTGTCACCTGCTGGACTGTCAGTAGCTATGGAATCCACAGCTACGGCCTCTCCTCCAAGAGTGATAACAAAAGCATTGCCATCATAGAAACGCCTGATCAGATCGGCATAAACTCCGGCAGAGCTTAGTCTGAGGGCTTCACTCAGGTATTGGACAGCCCGGACTGAATCAAGGGATTCAAAGGTGTAAAACCATCCCAGGCGAAAATTAGCTCTTGCTTTGATCGCCGGGTATGGGGAATCAAGCAGATCACACAGAAGTACAAGCATGGAATCAGGGTCCGAGGAGGCATAACCAAGGGCAAGATCATATCGGTGCTCTTTCTCTTCCTCATTTGGGTCTATGATGCGTACGGGTTGATCAAGAAGCATCTGACGTACGGCATTGCCGTATTTGTGATTGGGAAAAAGCCGGGTCATTGTGTCGTATAAAGGCTCCAGACCTTCCCTCAGGCGACGGTGTTTGTGCAGTACACTGGCTTTGACAAAAAAGGCAAAGGGGAGGTGCTCCGCCTGGATCTGTTCCACCACAGGATTCAACTGGTCCAACCGTTGTTGCATGGAACTGATCTCGCTATCTAATGTCTGCTGCCGTGTTCGTAGTGGGTCATCGGGTCTTGGTTCCTCCGGAGGTTGGTTTTCCTCCTTGTCTTTATCCTCAGTTTGATCAGGTTCCGGGTCTTCCTCCCCATCGGGAGTGTCTGGAGGCATGACCTCATGATCTTTCCCGTCTTCAACGCTATATTCATCCTGCTTGGATTGTTCTTCTGATCCGCCCTTATTTTCCGGAGCCGTTACGATAGCTGGCTCTCCCAGGATCACCGTGATGGAGTCAAGTTCCGCCTTTAGGTAAGGGAGATGAAAAGACAATGAATCCCTGACCGCAATGAGTCGTTCGCTTTCCTGGATCACCCTGTTGTAGTAAACGACACTGGAATCAGGGAGATGGAAATGAACCTGGAAATTGTCCGCCGCCAGGTAGTGGTAATCGAGAAATGCCTGAAAATTGGTCTCAAGCCGTAGTCCAGCGCCCTGATTCAATTGGGTCAGGGCATTGGCTTTACCCATGGCGATCGAGGCAAAGGTTGAGGTCGTAAATTCACTGCGGACACGGTTGTAATTGGTGATGGCATCACTGCGGTTGCCTTTCTGGAGATAGAGGAATTCTGCCAGGTAATACAGCGCATCGGCGGATGAGGAGGTTCGGGGATAGGTCTTGGCAATGTCCTCAAACTCTGCCTTACCTTCATCTTCTCTGCCCAGGGCGATCAGATACCGGGCTTTGAGGACTCGGGCATCTGCCAGCTTGCTTGTTCTCAGTTCTTTAGCGGTCAGGCTCTGCACCTGCCGGTATCCGGCATCAAGCTGTCCCAATGCCAATTGGTTCAGAGCGATGTAATAGAGGGCATCCAGACGCAAGTCCTTGGATATGCCACGCAGTTCATAGAATTTAAAGAAGTCTGCCAGGGAGCGCTCGTAATCTTTCTGTTCAAAGTAGTTTTTGCCAAGCAGGAAGAACGCCTCGTCGTACTGCGGGGTGCGTTTGTAGTCCGTGATGATCTTTTCCAGCCAGTACTGGGCTGCCAGGTAGTCGTTGTTCTTGATCTCAAGATCAGCCAGGAGCAATAATGCCCGGGGATGGTATCTGTTATATTGGGGCAAGCGGATAAATTCTGCCAGGATCTTCTCTGCCTCATCCGGGCGGTTGATCTCCCGCGTTACCTTTGCCAGGTACAGGTATGCCTCGGGAACGAAGGGGCTATCAGGGAAATTGGCGATCAAACTGGCGAACTGGTCTCTTGCCTGAAAGGCGGCATTGCCTTTGTAATACAAGGCACGAGCCAGCAAAAACAGCGCATCATCGGCTTCCCGGCTGTGTTTCCGTCCCGTTAATATAAAGCCACATTTCTCAATAACTTTGGTATAATCCGCTATGGCTTGGGCGGAGGGTCTGCCGTTGGAACCCAAAGGCCTGTTTTGAGCTGTGGCAAAGTACTGACGCGCGTTGTACATACTATTGTCGATGCTGCATGACACAGCGATCAGGCAGATCAGCAGAATCAGGATCGACAGTTGTGTTTTCATGGCGTCAGTAAAGCGATGATGCGGGTTATTTGTCAATGGATTTCTACCATGCGGGCAACATTGGAGAGCAAATCCCCCATGCCAAGCAAGTCATAAGCTGCATTGATATCGGGATAAAGTATGCGATCAATGCAAAGAGCGGGCACTTTGGAACGCAGGAGGGATTTGGCATACTCCAGGGCAGGAGAACTCGGAATGCCCCTTTGATCCAGTGCCTGACAGGCAACGAGATACTCGATCGCCAGAACATGCTGTGTGTTCCTGACCACTTGCAGCAGTTTAATGGCGGATACCGACCCCATGCTGACGTGATCTTCCTGATTGGCAGAGGTCGGGATCGAATCAACCGAGGCTGGATGAGCCAGGACTTTATTCTCCGAGACCAACGAAGCCGCAGTAAGGTGGGCGATCATAAAACCCGAATCCAATCCCGGACGATGCGCCAGGAAGGGGCTCAATTCCCGGTTCAGTGCCGGATTGAGTATCTGCTCGATCCGCCGTTCCGAGATCGATGCCAGTTCCGCCAGGGCAATTGCCAGCATATCCATTGCCAGTGCCAGAGGTTCGCCGTGGAAGTTTCCGCCGGAGATGACCTTGTCTTCATCGGGAAAGATCAGCGGATTATCTGTAGCCGAATTGATCTCAATTTCCAACACTCTGCGGACATAAGCAAGAGCATCACGCACCGCTCCATGCACTTGCGGCGTGCAACGCAAACTATAGGCATCCTGGATATTACCGCAATTGCGGTGAGTCTCGCGTAATTCGCTTCCGTTGAGGAGGTTTCTGATATTCTCCGCTGAAGCGATCTGTCCCGGATGCGGACGCAGAGCGTGGATCAAAGGATCAAAAGCCCGCGGTGTACCTTTCAGCGCATCTATACTCAGCGCAGCAATCACATCGGAATAACGGCATAGGTCTTCCGCCTTCAGCAATTCCAGCACTCCCAATCCCGCCATCACCTGCGTTCCATTGTTCAGTGCCAATCCTTCCTTCGCTGCCAGTTTGACCGGATCGAGCCCGGCAGCTTTCATCGCCTCCGCACCGCTCATGTTCTGTCCCTGATACTCCGCTTCACCCTCTCCGATCAAGACCAGTGCCAGATGTGACAGAGGGGAGAGATCCCCGCTGGCGCCGACCGAGCCGCGCCTTGGGATGCAAGGATGAACGCCACGGTTGAGCATCCCGGCTAACCTCATCAGGGTTTCCGGTTTGATCCCGGAAAAGCCCTTTGCCAATACATTTATCCTCAGTAGCAGGATAGCCCGGGTCTGTTCCCGCGTATATGGTTCGCCCACGGAGGTGGCATGACTGCGGATGAGATTGACCTGGAGTTCGTCTATGTGCTCCGGTTCGATCTTGATGGTGCTGAATTTGCCGAAACCAGTGGTCAGACCATAGACGGTTCGACCCGCTTCAATGACTTTTTCGACATACTCACGGCAGCGCTTCACCTTCACAATACAATCCGGTGTAAGAGCCACGGGCACAAAGTCACAAGCGACCGTCCGGACTTGCTCCAGCGTGAGTGAATTGCCGTCTATCGGGATGACGTTCATTGTAATCCTCAATCTTGATTTTACGCCAAGTTTCTGATACAGGTGTATTTGTCAAATCACTTTTTTTTACCGGCGAGGTGATTTTTTACTTGACACCAGAAACCGATTGTTTTATCAGGCGCGAGGATGATATTCCATCCGAAGCGAGGTGAAAGATGAGAAAACTCATATTAATCGGCATTCTTCTGGCATTGGGGCTGATCCTTTGGGCTCAAAACCAGTCGGTCACCGTGGTATCACCCAATGGCGGCGAGAACTGGCAGACCGGAAACACCTATCCCATCACCTGGCTGGCAGTCAATACCGCCGTCGATGTGATGATCCAGCTTGTCAGATCCAACCCGAATCAACCGATCTTAACCATTGCATCAAACATTCCTGCTGCCAATGGCGTCTATCACTGGATAATTCCCACTGCCATTCCATCAGCCACCGACTACAAAGTCAGGATCAGTTTGAATGCGTTTACGGGTACAATAGGCTATGACCACAGCGATGATTTTTTCAGCATTACCGCCAATACAAATCCTCCCCAGCCATCAATCACCGTCCTTTCGCCTAATGGCGGTGAGGTCTGGACTGCCGGCACCACGGCAACGATCACCTGGACATCCCAGAACCTGACCGGGAATGTGAAGATATCGCTGGAACGTCCCAATATGTTCACCGATATCGTTGTCGCACCATCGGTTCCGATCGAATCCGGCTCCCTGACCTGGCTTGTTCCACCGGATATCCTCCCAGCGGATGACTACAAGGTGCATATTGTCTGGATCTCTGTGCTGACCGTCTATATTGCGGATTTGAGCGATAATTGCTTCAGCATTGTCGGAGACGGTCCCCCTCCGCCTCCACCGCCAGTACCCCTGACCCTCATCAGCCCCAATGGCGGTGAGAATTGGGTCAAGGGAACGATGCATCCCATCACCTGGTTGCATAATAATCTGACGGGCAGCGTTATGCTGCATCTGATCGCCATGAACAACGCGCAACCCATTATCACCCTTGCCAGTAAT